>JAAXIW010000369.1 GCA_012270135.1 Brevundimonas sp.
CCCTTCTCCCCTCGTCTTTCCCCTCACCCCCGGACCGCATACAACCGCCGTCATGACCTCCGCCCCGCTTCCCGACGCCGGTTCGAACTGGGTGGACCGTCATGCGCCCGAGGGCCTCAAGCCGTGGCTCAGGCTCGGCCGCTTCGACCGCCCGATCGGCATCTGGCTGCTGCTCCTGCCCGGCTGGCAGGGCATCGCCCTGGCCCTCAGCCAGTATCGCAAGACGCCCGACCTCTATGACGTCTGGCTGTTTCTCGGCTTCGCGCTCGGAGCCTGCCTGATGCGCGCCGCCGGCTGCGCCTTCAACGACATCGTCGACCGCGACATCGATGCGAAGGTCGCCCGCACCGCCGCCCGCCCGGTCGCCTCGGGCCGCATCCCGGTGAAACAGGCCTGGGCCTTCGTCGTCGGCTGCAGCCTCGTCAGCCTGCTGATCCTGCTGACCCTCAACTGGACCGCCATCTTCCTCGGCGTCGCCTCCCTCGCCCTTGTCGCCGCCTACCCCTTCATGAAGCGCATCACCTGGTGGCCCCAGGCCTGGCTGGGCCTCACCTTCAACTGGGGCGCCCTGATGGGCTATGCGGCCGCGATTTACCTCGCGCAGGCCGCCGCTGTCGGATTCCTTGGCGTCTATCCGGCAGGGACGGAGAACCTTGTCTGGCCGTCGGCTCCATTGTGGACGGCGGCGGAGGCCATGGAAGGCTGGTTCATCGAGTTTTCCCCGGAAGCCTTTCTCCCCGCCCTCCTCCTCTACCTCGCCCTCGTCTTCTGGACCCTCGGCTACGACACCGTCTATGCCCTGCAGGACATCGAGGACGACGCCATGGTCGGGGTGAAGTCCTCGGCCCGCCGCCTCGGCGCGAACGTGCGCGGCGGGGTCGCCGTCTTCTATCTGCTGACCGTCATCCTGACCGTCGGCGCCGGCGCCGCGGCCGGGCTCGGCCCGCTGTTCTACGTCGCGTTGGCGCCGTTCGCCGCCCACCTGTTCCGACAGGCCCGCGACGTCCGCCGCGACGATCCCGCCCTTGCGCTCCGGCTGTTCAGGTCCAATCGTGACGCCGGACTCATCCTGTTTGTCGCCATCATTCTCGGCTCGGTTCAGCTTCCGCTTTGAAGGACTCCCGCATGACCCGCCCTCTCCGCCTGCTGCTCCTCTCCGCCGCCGTGGCCGCGAGCCTCGCCGCCTGCAATCGCGACCGGGACGAGCCGAAGGCGCCGGCGGCGGCCTCGAACCCGGACGCCCTCGTCACCCCTGCCGAAGCCGCCGCCCCTCCGGGTTACGAGGCGAAGACCCAATACGCCGATGTGAAGCTGACCCTGCCGGACGCGCTGAAGTCCCACCCCGACCTCCACGCCCGCCTCTACGCCGAGGAGGTGCGCAAGCTGCGTCAGTTCGCCGAAGGGGCGCAGGGCGAGCTGACCGAGGCCGGGGCCCCGACCGACCGGCCGAAATACGAGAACACCGTCACCCTGACGACCGCCGCCGAGACGCCGAAACTGCTCAGCCTGAAACGCACCGCCTTCGACTATTCCGGCGGCGCCCACCCCAACACCCTGACCAGCGGCATCCTCTGGGACAAGGCTCTGAAGCGCCAGATCGGCCTCGCCGACCTGTTCCGCAAAGGGGCCGACATGACCGCCCTCGACCAGGCGCTGTGCTCGGCCCTCAACACCGCCAAGCGCGCCCGCGTGCCCGACGGCGCCTCGATCACCTTCGAAAGCAGGCCGTTCGCCTGCCCTCGCGTGGCCGCGACGCCCTTCGTGCTGACGCCGGGCGATGCGTCCGGCAAGGCCGCCGGCCTGACCTTCCTGATCGGCCCCTACCAGGCCGGCCCCTATGCCGAAGGTGGTTATGAGATTGCCGTCCCGGCCACCGTCTTCCGCTCGCTGCTGGCCACCGCCTACGCCGGCGAGTTCGACGGCCGATCGACAAGGGCGGGAGATGTCACGCCCGCCCCCGCCGTCTAGTCCGCCAGGAACTGATCGACCACTTCGGCGAACCGCGCCGACTGATCGGCCATGATGAAGTGGCGGGCGCCGTCGACGCGGATCAGCCTGACTCCCGGCAGGCTCGCATACTCCCGGCTCCACACGGCGTCGGCCATGGCCGCCGGCGCCCCGCCGTCGGCGTCCGAGGCGTAGACCGCCCACACCGGCGTGGTCATCGCCGCCAGCCCCGGCCGGGCGTCGGTGGTCATCACCTCGCTCATGGCGGTCGCCATGGCCTGTCGGTCCGTGGCCATCGACCACCCCACGATGGCCTCACGCGTCGCCGGATCGCGGGCCAGACCGGTCGCGCCCTGGGCCTGCTGCGCCCGGAAGCTCGCCGCGTCCGCCGCGAGGATCCCCGCCGCCGCCTGGGCCGCGAACGGGCGGGCGCTCTCCGGCGTCGCCTGCGGTCCGAACATGGCGCTGAAGAACGGCAGGCTGTCCACGCTCATCACCTTGCCGACCAGCTCTGGCTCGGCCTGCGCCAGCAGCACGGCGCTCAGCCCGCCCATCGAATGGCCGATCACCGCCGGCCGCTCCAGACCCGCCTCGCGGATGTAGCGGGCCAATTCTGCGACCACCGGTTCGATGAACGGCCCGTCGCCATGGCTCCACGGCTCGCCGGCGAACCCGGCCAGCTGAACCAGATGCACCCGGTGCGTCGCCTTCAGCCGCTCGGCCTCGGCCCGCCACACCTCCCGTGACGAGGCCAGGCCGGGGATCAGGACGACGTCGGGACCGCTGCCCACGACCTCGACCGACAGCCGGTCGGAGGTGAAGGCCGACTGCACGGCCGGAACCGGCGCCGCCTCGGCCCGGACGGCCAGGACCGCCGAGCCTGCGACCAATAATGACGCAGAGGCCAGGCACACTGCGCGCAGGATCGGGCGCGCCACGACGTGACGAAGATGCAGCATTGGGAATGTCCTTTGAAAAAGCCTGAACCGGTCAGGCGTGAGGGTTCTCGAAGACGTCTTCCACCGGCCGGGCGAACAGCACGGCGATCCGGTAGGCGAGGTCCAGTGACGGATCGTGTTTCTCGGTCTCCAGCGCGTTCACGGCCTGCCGCGAAACACCCAGCGCCTGACCGAGCTGTTCCTGGGTCCAGCCGCGCTCGACGCGCAGCAGTTTCAGCCGGTTCTTCATCGGCTGCTCCTGACGAACGGCGCGACCAGACCGAAGCAGGCCCAGAACAGCGGATAGATGATCCAGGCGGGGATGTGCGGCGCATCGGCATAGCTCTCGCCGAACCCCCACACGCTGGCGATCGCCATGGCCAGGCCGGCCGCGAGGATGAACTGTTTGGCCGTCACCGCCCGGACGAACTCGTCCGACTCCTTCATCAGCGCCAGAGTGGCCCAGATCTGTCCGACCACCGGCGCCGAGACCGACAGGGCCAGGATCCAGGCCGCCACCGGCGATCCGATGTCGTCGAAGGCTCCGAAGATGGCGGCGACATTGATCGCCACATAGCCGCTCATGAACGCCATGGTGCGAATGACATAGCGTCGGTGAGCCGACGCGGTGGATTTTCCAAGTGCCAACATGACAAGTCCTCCTGACGTGATGTAATGCTTACCTTACATTACCGAAATGTCGTGTCAACCTGACTTTTCGTCAGGATCGCCTGACAAGAATTCCCGCCTCTCCGCAACGCTTTCCGCGGCCGGGTCAGGGGCGTATCCTCCGTCTCATGCCCGCCGCGCCCCGCGCCAGACCGACCGACCTGTTCACCGCCGAGGAGTGGGCGCCCTTCCAGACCCGCGCCGCCTGGGCGGGTCCCCTGCTGGTCCTGCATTGCTGGAGCGTGATCCTGCTGGCGGCGGCGGCGGGGGTGCTGTGGCCGATCCTGATTCCGCTCTGCGTCGCCGTCATCGGCACGCGGCAACTCGGGCTCGCCATCCTGATGCACGAGGCGGCGCATGGCGGCCTCTCACCGAACGGCAGGCTGAACGACTTCCTCGGCCACTGGCTGTGCGCCGTACCCGTCGGCGCGTCGCTGACGCTCTACCGGCCCTATCACCTGTCCCACCACAAATACGCCCAGCAGGCCGAGGATCCGGACCTCGTCCTGTCCGCGCCCTTCCCGGTCACCCGCGCCTCCCTGCGCCGCAAGATCGTCCGCGATCTGACCGGCCAGACCTTCTTCAAGCAGCGGGTGCTGTTCGCCTTCCGGGCCTTCGCCAGCCAACGCGACGAGGACATGGCCGAGGGCGCCGTGGTGACCGGCCGCAGCGTCGCGCCCTTCCTGCTGGTCAACGCCGGCCTGCTGACAGCGGCGATCCTCTCCGGCGTCTGGTGGGCCTGGTTCGCCCTGTGGCTGCTGCCGCTCGCCACCTGGTTCCCGATGGTCACCCGCCTGCGCAACATCGCCGAGCACGCCTGCGTCGAGGACTCGTCCAGCGATCCGTTCCGCGCCGCCCGCACCACCCGCGCCTCCTGGTGGGAACGCGCCTTCATCGCCCCCTACTGGGTCAATTTTCATGCCGAGCACCACCTGTTCATGCATGTCCCCTGCTGGCGGCTCCCGGACCTGCACCGGGCCGTGCGCGGCAAGCCGCAGGGCGAACGGATGGAGGTGGCGGGCGGCTATCTGGACGTGCTGCGAAAGGCGAGCGGCGCCGCGTGATCGCCGACCCCGCCGCCTTCATTCTCGCCAACACCCGCCTTCAGGCCGTGCCGCATGCGCCGGGGATTTCGCTGTGGCTGGCGGACGAGGTCACGCCGCTCTGGCGCCTGACCGAGGAGGAACTCGGCGAGATCGGCCTGCCACCGCCGTTCTGGGCCTTCGCCTGGGCCGGTGGACAGGGCCTCGCCCGCTGGCTGCTCGATCATCCGCACCAGGTCGCCGGCAAGCGGGTGCTCGACTTCGCCGCCGGTTCCGGACTGGTCGGAATCGCGGCGCTGAAGGCCGGCGCCGACTCCGTCCTGTGCGCCGATATCGACCCGTTCTGCCGGACTGCTGTGGCCCTCAACGCCGAAGCCAACGCCTCGCGGCTCGAGTTCACCGACGCCGACCTGCTCGACGACCCGCCGCCCGACGTCGACGTCATCTGCGCCGGCGACGTCTTCTACGACCGGGCGATGGCCGAACGCGTGCTGGCATGGCTGACGACGGCGGCGGGTGGCGGGACGCGCGTCTTCGTGGGCGACCCGCTGCGGACCTATTTCCCGAAATCGGGCCTCAACCTGCTGGCCGAGTACGCGGTCCCGACCAGCCGGGAACTTGAGGACTCCGCGGTCAAGCGCACACGGGTCTGGTCGCTCTAGCGCTCGTCGGGCGCGTCGGGGTCCGGAGAGACTGTGATCGGATCCTTCGCCGCCGCCCCGGGATCGCCGTCCAGATCGGCCTCGGCGGGTCGATCCTTGATGCGGGAATCCTCAAGGTCATGGTCGCGGCTGTAGCCGGGCTCGTCAGGTGTGGGACGGGTCATCTCAGCCTCCTCAGTTGACCGCTGGCCGCGGGCTTTCGCCGGCGGATTTCGACTGGCCGCGGTGCCGGCCTTCGGCGAACTCCTCGATCATTTTCGCGCAGAAGGCGGGGATATCATCGGGGTTGCGGCTGGTGACCAGGCCGTCGTCGACCACCACCTCCTCATCGACCACGGTGGCGCCGGCATTGCGCAGGTCGGTGCGGATGGTCGGATAACCGGTCAGGGTCCGCCCGTCGGCGACCCCGGCCTCGACCAGCAGCCACGGCGCATGGCAGATCGCCGCCACCGGCTTGCCCGCGTCGAAGAAGGCGCGGACGAAGGCTACAGCCTCCTCGCTCCCGCGCAGCTGATCGGGATTGGCCACTCCGCCGGGTAGCAGCAGGGCGTCGTAGGCGGAGGCGTCGGTTTCCTACAAGGACTTGTCGACTTGGATGCCGTCGCCGGGCGTCAGATGATTGAAGCCCTGGATCTGGCCGGACTTCAGCGACACCACATGCACCGTGGCGCCCGCGTCTTTCAGCGCCTGCATCGGCTTGATCAGCTCAACCTGTTCCACGCCGTCGGTGGCGAGGGCGGCGACGGTCTTTCCGGACAATGTCTGGGCCATTGCGGTTCCTCTCTCTGCTTGGGGGTCACCGCCGACAACGATCCCGGCGGGAGGGAGTTGCGGCTCCGCTTGCCCACGACAATCTCGCGGCCCATCTTGAAGCCATGAACGGACGACTGACCTTTCTGGCGCTCGCTTTCGCCTGCCTCGGCGCCTCCACCCAGGCCCAGATCGCCCCGCCATACTTCGCGCCCGGCGTCGATCCTCACCGCCATCAGGGCGATCAGCACCGCTACGAAATCGACCGCCTGCGCGCCCGGGCAGACCAGCGCGAGGCTTTCGCGCGCCAG
>JAAXIW010000044.1 GCA_012270135.1 Brevundimonas sp.
AACAGCGGCTCCATCGCGGCATCGACATGCGCGCGCCAGGCCAGGATTTCCTCCTGCGTCGGCCGCGCCAGCCTGGTGGGCCGCCCCCACACCCACGTGCCGACCGCCGACTGCCAGATACTGCCCGGCGGCACCGCCTACCAGACCGACGCCGGCGGCTGCTGCGACTACGACAGCGTGATCGGCAACGAAAAGGAAGAGCCCCTGCGGCGCTTCACCACCCGCCTCTCCGGCGGCCGCTACACCCCCGCCCACGGCCCCGCCACCATCTGCGGCGTCTATGTCGAGACCGACGACCGGACCGGCCTGGCCACGCGGGTCGAGCCGATCCGGGTCGGGGGGCGGTTGAGCCAGGCGGTGCCGGCGGCCTGACTCTGTCGAAGAGTTAATCGCCGCGACTGCATCCGTCGTGCATCGCCGCCGCCTCATTCCGCAAACCCCTCGCGGAGAGCCCCGATGCTGAAGATCCTCGCCGCCCTTGTGGCGCTTGTCGTCCCGACCTCCGCCATCGCCCAGAGCCCCGCGCCCGAGCCGGTCGAGGTGATGATCCTGGGGACCTACCATTTCGGCAATCCGGGTCAGGACATCCACAACGCCCGGGTCGACCCGGTGACCACGCCGGAGAAGCAGGCGCAACTCGAGGCGATCGCCGAGGGCCTTTCCCGTTTCCGGCCGACCGCCGTCGCCGTCGAGCGTGTCGCTCGCGACCCGTCGACGATGCTGGATCACCGCTATCCCGCCTTTGCGCCGACCGACCTTCTGACCAACCCGGACGAGCGGGCTCAGATCGGCTACCGCCTCGCCCGCCGCCTCGGCCTCGACCGCGTCTACGCCATCGACGAGCAGGACCGCGAGGGCCAGCCCTCCTACTTCCCGTTCGAGGCGGTGCAGACCTGGGTGCAGGCCAATGGCCGGACGGCCGATCTCGGCGCCCTGCACGGTCAGGTCGCCGCCATGATCGCCGATCTCGAACGTCGCCAGGCCACGGAGACCGTCGGCCAACTGCTGGCGGCCACGAACACCCCCGAACGCGTCGCGTCCGATCAGGCCTTCTACGCCCGGATGATGGCTTTCGGGTCCGGCGACGACCAGCCCGGCGCGGTCCTCAACGGTCGCTGGTACACCCGCAACGCCATGATCTTCGCCCGGCTGATGCAGGTCGCCCGACCCGGCGACCGCATCGTGGTGGTCTATGGCGCGGGACACAGCTACTGGCTCCGCCAGATGGTCGAGACCACGCCCGGTTTCCGGCTCGTTGAGCCGAACGACTACCTGCCGGTCGACTAACCCCGCGCGACGAACCCGTAGCGCCGGTTCGACGGCTGCACGCCGGCGGCGGCGTACTCCGTCTTCAGCGCCGTGAACCGGTCGGTCGCCAGCGCCGCCTCCGCGCACGTAAAGTGGACGACATTGATACTCGCGTTGTTGCCGCCGAACACGGCCGTCTTCACCGGTCCGTCGGCGGCGCCCAGCGGCGCGAAACCGTGCGCCTGTTGCATGTCCTCGGGGATCTCCAGCCGCCGCAGCCCCTCGATCTGCCACTGCGGGCTGCCGGTCCACACCGCGTCGGTGCCCCAGCAGACGTGGTCGGCGCCCAGCCCCTTGATCAGCGTGCCCATGATCGCCGCGCACATCCGCGGCTGCGCCACCAGCGTCTGGGCGAAGATCTGCCCGAGGTCGCCGTAGACATTGCTCACCCCGTGCGCGGCCGGGATTTCCGCCAGGTCGGTGACCCAGTCGATCCGGCCGGTCCGCTCGAACTCGGCCAGCGCCCACTCCGGATCGTCCAGACGGTAGGCCGAGTGGTAGATGATGAAATTCAGCTGCGGCCAGTCCTTCGCCGCCTGCGCCACGTCGCGCACATCGGCATAGGGCGCCAGGTTCGGGAACCGCCGGTCGGCGCCGCGCCCCCACAGCCCCTTGTGGACGCAGACGTTCCGGACCCCCGCCGCCGCCATCTTCTCATAGCCGCGATACGTCTCCTCCGAGTCCATGCGCCACGGATAGCGGGCCGTCTCCTTGTGGGTGTTGTCCCCCACCGTATAGCCCTTGACCGAGTCCGGCCGCAGCGCCAGCGCCGCATCCAGATCGTCCAGCCAGCCCGGCGCGCCCGGGGTGAAGATGGCGTGGGTCATCAGCCGCTTCGAACCGGCCCGGCTGTTCACCGTTTCCCGGGCCTCGGCCATCTGCCGGTTGGTCAGGAACCAGTCCTCCGGGATGTCCGACGGCGCCGACGAGATCAGCGCGATCTTGGTGTCGGAATCGAGGAAGACCTCCTTGAAGTAGTTGTCGAACTTCAGGTCCTCGAGAGTCTGCGGCCCCGCCGAGCTCAGCTGCGGATTCCAGCCCTGGGCCGCCACCGACTCCCGTAACCGCACGAACCCTTCCAGCCGCGTGTCGTCACGCAGGAAATGGGTGTGCATGTCCATGATGAACTGGCCGGACAGGGCGTCCGCCCGTTCCTGCGCCAGCTCCGGCGTCGCGGCCTCGGCCGCCCCGACCTCGAACAGCGGCCCGAACGTCCCGTTCAGCGCCGCGAAGCCCGCCGCCATCCCGGCCGAGGTCTGGAAGAAGCGGCGCCGGCTCAACCCCAGCTTCGGCGCGACGGCGTCGGCCATCGCATACAGCCGCGCCTCCGCCTCGCGCTGCTTGTCGGCCTGGGGTGCCGGCCGGTATTCCTCGCTGGCCACCATCCGCACCGGCAGGGGCGTCCGCGGTTCGCACCGGTCGGCCGGGGTCAGCGTCTCGTGGTCCTCGTCACTGAGCCAGCGCATCGCAACCTCCCTCGTCTCCCGAGGAGAAGTCTAGCGGTCGCCGGCGGGGGCTCCAGTTACAATCGTGTCAGGCCGGAACCAGCCGGCCGTCGCCGCTCGCCACGGCGAATTTTGCGCGGGTCGTCAACGTCCCGCCCCTCTCCGAGACCTTGTCGAGCACCTTGAACTCGGTCTGCCAGCGCTCGGGCGTCACGTCGCAGACGACATAGCCGCGCTGGGCGTTGTTGAACTTCAGGAACGGATTATCGGCCAGATAGCGCCGCCCGTCGGGACGCTGATCGACTCCGTCGCCGGACGAGCTGATCGAGGTAGTGACGAACTCCGTCGCCACCGGCGCGCCCTCCGGATTGCGGCTGTCGACATACAATTCGCCGGCATAGTTCTGATGCTCGTCCCCGGTCAGCACCACCGTATTGGCGATCCGCCGGTCGCGCAGGCGATCCAGCAATCGCTGTCGCGGAATGCGATACCCGGCCCAGGTGTCGAGGTTGTAGCCCGGCTCCGGCCCTTCCTTGCGGTCCAGATCCATCACCATGATCTGTTGCGCCAGCACCTTCCAGCGGGCGTTCGAGCGTTCCAGGTTCCGGTACAGCCAGGCTTCCTGCGCCTCGCCCAGCACCTGCGCCCGCGGGTCCGAGACGGCGTCGCAGGTCGTCGCCCAGCTGTCGCCGCAGGGCTGATCGGTGCGATGCTGGCGGGTGTCGAGCAGGTTTAGGTCCAGCAGGTCGCCCCAGGATGCATGGCGATACAGCTGGATGTCCGATCCGCGAGGGAAGGCCGAACGCCGTAGGGGCATGTGCTCGTAGAAGGCCTGCGCCGCTGCCTGGCGACGCAGCAGGAACACCTCGGGCGGCACGCCGTCGTCGATCGCTCCGACCCAGTTGTTGGCGATCTCGTGGTCGTCCCAGGTCACGAACCAGGCCGCCGCCGCGTGGCTGGCCTGCAGGTCCGTATCCAGCTTGTACTGCGCATACCGCCGCCGGTAGTCGTCCAGCGAATAGGTCTCTCCGCCAAGGTGCTGGCGCGGATTCTCGATGGTCCCGCCGGAGCCCGTATAGGTCCGGTTGCCCCGACCTTCGTAGATGTAGTCGCCGTAGCAGTAGACGAAGTCGAAATCCTCGGCCGCCGCCTTGCGGTGGACGGTGTAATATCCCTGGTCGAAGGCCTGGCAGCCGACGAAGCCGAAACGCGCGTGCCGCCCCGCCGCACCCGGCGCCGGGGCCGTCTTCGCCCGGCCCCACGGCGTCCGCTCGGCGCCGGCCATGAAGCGGTAGAAATACTCCCGACCCGGCTCCAGCCCCTCGACCTCGACGTGCACCGCATGGCCCATCTCGGGCCGCGCCACCGCCTCGCCGCTGCGCGCCACCTTGGAGAAGCCGCGATCCGCCGCCACCTCCCATTTCACCGGTACGGGCGCCGACGGCATGCCGTGGCCGATCTCCAGCGGGCTCGGGGCCAGCCGGGTCCAGATCACGAAACCGTCCGGCGTCGGGTCGCCGGCGGCGATGCCCAGCTGGAATGGATATTCCGCGAACACCGGATCCGCGAAGGCCTGACGTCCGACGCCCAGCGCGACGCCTCCCGCGCTCAGCGCCAGCATCAGGCCGCGACGGGATACGGAAGAGGGAAGAGACATCGGGCGCTCCGGGTTCGGTCGCCTCGACCTAGCCCGGAAATGTGACGGGCGTCACTCCGCCGATGTGTTCGCCGGCCGCCACGCCTGCAGGGCGGCGATCTCGGCCTTGCGGGCCGCGATGGGCGTCCGGGCCAGCTGGCGAAGCGCCGGGTCGGACGTCTCCCGCAAGGTCGACTCCGCGCGGGCGATGGCCGCGAGGTGTTCCTCGATGGCGGCCTCGACATAGGCCTGATCGGCCGCCGGTGTGTCGGCGGCCGGCGTGGAGGACTTCGCTTCGATCTCGGCTGTGGTCTCGG
This sequence comes from Brevundimonas sp., assembly GCA_012270135.1. Taxonomy (GTDB): domain Bacteria; phylum Pseudomonadota; class Alphaproteobacteria; order Caulobacterales; family Caulobacteraceae; genus Brevundimonas. The sequence continues at coordinate 4,707 of JAAXIW010000044.1, forward strand.
TCGCCGCCGCCTGGTGCGCGGCGGAGGCCTCACGGAGCGCCTGTTCCACCGGGTCGCCACCCCCCTCGCAGGCGGAGAGGAGCAGGGCGAGTCCCGCGAGCCAGATTGGCTGAAGGCGCATCACGCCTTTCCTTCGATCCAGCTCGGCAGCCAGCTCTCGTGCATCTCGCGAAGGTGGTCCAGCGGAAGGCGGAACAGGTCGCCGTCCGGCCCGCCCGAGGCGAAGTCGCGCCCCTTGGCTCGGCCTACGACGCTGGCGTGGATGCCCGCCGCCTGCGCTGCCGCGATGACGTCCGTCGCCTGCGGCACGGCCACCAGATAGCGCGCCTGGTCCTCGCCGAAGAGCAGGATGTGAGCATGCGTCGCCGAACTGGCGTCCAGCTCGACCCCGACATCCGAAGCCAGCGCCAGATCCGCGGCCGCGCCGATCAGGCCGCCATCCGACAGGTCGTGCACCACGGTCAGCTCGCCCGCCTCGATCATGCCGCGCACGAAGTCGCCGGTCTTCTTCTCCAGCGCCAGATCGACCGGCGGCGGGGCGCCGTCCTCGCGGCCCAGCACCTCGCGGAGATAGACCGACGATCCCAGTTCCCCGACCGTCTCCCCGATCAGCACCAGCACATCACCTTCCGACATCCCGCCAAAGCCGGTGACGACGTCGTAGTTGGGCAGCAGGCCGACCGCGCCCACGGTCGGGGTCGGCGGAATGGCCGCGCCGTTCGTCTCGTTGTAGAGGCTGACGTTGCCGCTCACCACGGGGAAGTCCAGCACTTGGCAAGCCTCGGCCATGCCGTCGATGGCGCGGACGATCTGGCCCATGATCTCGGGCCGCTGCGGATTGCCGAAATTGAGGTTGTCGGTGATGGCGATGGGCCGCGAGCCGACCGCGGTCAGGTTGCGCCACGCCTCCGCCACCGCCTGTTTGCCGCCCTCGTACGGATCCGCCTGCACATAGCGCGGCGTGCAGTCCGAGGTCATGGCCAAGCCCTTGTCCGTGCCGTGCACCCGCACCACGCCGGCGTCGGCGCCGGTCGAGGAGTCCTGCAGGGTGTCGGCCATGACGTGCCGGTCGTACTGCTCCCAGATCCAGCGCTTCGACGCCATGTCAGGGCAGGTGACCACGCTCAGCACCGCATCGACCCAGCTGTCCGGCGCCGGGACGTCCTTGGGGTCCAGCCGAGGCTGCAGCTCCGGCTGCACCCAGGGACGGTCGTACAGCGGCGCGTCGTCGAACAGCGGGGCGAGGGGCACGTCGCAGACCGTCTCGCCGTGGTGTTTCAGCACCAGCCGCCCGGTATCGGTGGTCATGCCGATGACGGCGGCGTCCAGCCCCCACTTCTGGAAGATGCGGTAACCGTCTTCCTCGCGTCCCGGCTTCAGGACCGCCAGCATCCGCTCCTGGCTCTCCGACAGCATCATCTCGTAGGCGGTCATGCCCTCTTCGCGCTGGGGCACCTGGTCCAGGTCGAGCCCGATGCCGACGCCGCCCGTGCCGGCCATCTCGCGTTTCAGTTCGCTGCCGCTCCAGTCAGAAAAGCGCAAGCGCTCGACGATCTCCGGCTGCGACTTTTTCTGGGG
>JAAXIW010000201.1 GCA_012270135.1 Brevundimonas sp.
CGGCGGCGCGCGTCGCAGACCGGCTGACGCTTCCCCCCGAATGCGGGCGCTGCTAACCCTCCGCCACGGCTTCGGGCCAATCAGACCGGCCTCATGCAGCGAGCAACCGCGTTGCGAGCGTTAGGCCCAAACAAGGAGACCGAGACATGGCGAGCGAGAGCGGCTGGAACATGCCCACGGGCGAACTCATGAAGGGCAAGAAGGGCCTGATCATGGGGGTCGCGAACAGCAACTCCATCGCCTGGGGCATCGCCCAGCAGCTGGCGGCCCAGGGCGCGGAGCTGGCCTTCACCTATCTCGGCGAGGGGCTGGAGCGCCGGGTGCGCCCGCTGGCCGAGAGCGTCGGGGCGAAACTGCTGATCCAGGCCGACGTCACCGACGACGCCTCCATGGACGCCGCCTTCGCCGAGCTGGAGAAGGAATTCGGCACGATCGACTTCGTGGTCCACTCGGTGGCCTTCGCCAACAAGGACGAACTCAAGGGGTCCTTCGTCGACAACACCAGCCGCGACAGCTTCCTGCTGGCCATGAACATCTCGGCCTTCAGCTTCGTCGACGTCGCCAAACGCGCCTCGAAGCTGATGCCGAACGGCGGCTCCCTGGTCACCATGACATATCTCGGCTCGGAGCGGGCCATCCCCAACTACAACACCATGGGCGTGGCCAAGGCGGCGCTGGAGGCGGCGACCCGCTACATCGCCCGCGACCTCGGGCCGAAGGGCATCCGCGTCAACGCCATCTCGGCCGGGGCCATGCGCACCCTGTCGCTGGCCGGCATCTCGGGCGGCCGCGGCATGATCGCCCAGGGCCGCGCCATGTCGGCGATGAAGGAGGACACCTCCATGGAAGGCGTCGCCGGCTGCGCCCTGTGGTTGTGCTCCGACCTCGGCCTGTCGACCACCGGCGAGGTCATCCACGTCGACGCCGGCTTCCACATGATGGGCCTGCCGGACGGGGACGAGGGCTGAGGCCCTCCGTTACCGCCCCAGCGCCGCCCGCTGCAGCGCGAACAGCTCCGCGCAGCCGCCCTCGGCCAGCTGGAACAGGCGGTCGAACTCGGCGCGGGTGAAGCCGCGCTTCTCGCCGGTGGCCTGGATCTCGACGATGGTCCCCGAGCCGGTCAGGACGAAGTTGGAATCGGCCTCGGCGGTGGAATCCTCCTCATAGTCGAGGTCCAGCACCGGCTGGTCGCTGCACACGCCGCACGACACCGCCGCGACCTGGTCGAGGATCGGGTCGGCCTTCAGGACCCCCTCGGCGCGCAGGTAGTCGAAGGCGCTGGCCATGGCCACCCAGGCCCCGGTGATGGCCGCCGTGCGGGTGCCGCCGTCGGCCTGGACCACGTCGCAGTCCAGCACCACCTGCCGCTCGCCCAGCGCCTTGAGGTCGACCACGGCCCGCAGCGAGCGGCCGATCAGCCGCTGGATCTCCTGCGTGCGGCCGGTCTGTTTCCCCGAGGCGGCCTCGCGCCGACCGCGGGTGTGGGTGGCGCGCGGCAGCATGCCGTATTCCGCGGTCACCCAGCCCTGGCCCTTGCCGCGCATCCAGCCGGGGACGTTCTCCTCGACCGAGGCGGTGACCAGCACCTTCGTATGCCCGAAGGTGACCAGGCACGACCCCTCCGCATAGCGGTTGACCCCGGTCTCCAGCGTCACGGCGCGGAGCTGATCGGGCGTGCGGTCTGAGGGGCGGGCGGTGGTCATGGCGGAAATCCTTGGAAGCGGTCGCGGCGCTGCTTATCCTGAAACCGTGAGCCTGTATGCCCCCGCCCTCCCGATGGCCAACCAGCCGTGAAGCCGCCCCTGCTGTCCTCGACCGCTCTGGAAGCCGGCGGCCTGACCGGGCTGGACCACCGCGCCCGCGACATCTTTCGGCGCATCGTCGAGACCTATCTGCAGACCGGGGAGCCGGTCGGGTCGCGGACCCTGTCCCTGACCGGGGTGTCGCTGTCGCCGGCCTCGATCCGCAACACGATGCAGGACCTCACGCTGGCGGGCCTGCTGGCCTCGCCGCACACCTCGGCCGGCCGCATCCCGACCCACGCCGGCCTGCGCCTGTTCGTCGACGGCCTGCTCGAGATCGGCGATGTGGGAGCCGAGGAGCGGCGCGAGATCGACGCCCGCCTCGCCGGCAGCGGCCGCAATTTCGAGGAGGCGCTGAACGAGGCCTCGTCCCTGCTGTCGGGCCTGGCCGGCGGGGCCAGCATCGTCGCCAGCCCGGTGCGCGAGGCCGGGGTCAAACACGTCGAGTTCGTCGCCCTCGGCCACGACCAGGCCTTGGCCGTGCTGGTCGGCGACGACGGCTCGGTCGAGAACCGCCTGATGCCGCTGAAGGCCGGGGTGACCCCCTCGACGCTGCAGGAGGCGTCGAACTTCCTCAACGCCCGGCTCAAGGGCCGCCCCCTGCACGAGGCGCGCACCGAGATGCGCAGCGAACTGGATACGGCGAAACGCGAACTCGACGCCGCCGCCGCCCGGCTGGTTGAGGACGGGCTGGCCGCCTGGTCCGGCGGGGCCGAGCGCGAGCGGGCCCTGATCGTCCGCGGCCGGGCCAATCTTCTGCAGGACCGGGAGGCGGTCGAGGATCTGGAACGGGTCCGTGTCCTGTTCGACGACCTGGAGCAGAAGGAACAGCTGATCGGCCTGCTGGACGGCGTGTCCGCGGCCCAGGGCGTGCGCATCTTCATCGGGGCGGAAACGCGTCTGTTTTCGCTTTCGGGTTCCGCCGTCATCGCGGCGCCCTATATGACGGGCCGGCAGCGGGTGCTGGGCGCCATAGGCGTGATCGGCCCCGCGCGACTGAACTACGCCCGTGTCATACCGTTGGTGGACTATACCGCCCGGGTGCTGGGCCGGATGCTGGACGGACAAGAGACTTGAGCGACATTCACGACGACACCCCGACCTCCGAGGAACTGGCCGCCGACATCGGCGAATCCGAAGGCTTCGACGGCGAGCCCGACGACGGTCTCGGACCGGTCGACGCCCTGATCGCCGAGCGCGACCAGTGGAAGGATCGCGCCCTGCGCGCCGTGGCCGAAGCCGAGAACACGAAGAAGCGCGCCGAGGCCCAGAACAACGACGCCCGCGCCTACGCCATCCAGAAATTCGCCCGCGACCTGCTGGGCGTGGCCGACAATCTGGAACGCGCCCTGCAGGCGGCCCCCAAGAACGCCGACGCCGGCGAGGCGGGCCTGGTCACCGGCCTGGAGCTGACCCAGAAGTCGCTGCTGCAGGCCTTCGAGGCCAACAATCTGAAGCGGGTCGCGCCCGAGCCGGGCGAGGCCTTCGACCCGCACCTGCATCAGGCCATGATGGAGCAGCCCTCCGACACGGTTCAGGGCGGTCAGGTGATCCAGACGCTGCAGGCCGGCTACGCCCTGTTCGGCCGCACCGTGCGCCCGGCCATGGTCGTCGTCGCCGCCAGGGGCTCCGGCGCGGCCGCCGGAAACGCCGCCTATGCGAAGGCGGCCGACCTCGACGGCGGCAATTTCGACGGCAAGGCCTGACTGTCTCCTTCTCCCCCGAGGGGAGAAGGCAGACGCGCACTACTTCAGCCGCGCCTCGAACAGCGCCAGCAGCTTCGCCCAGCCGTCGGCGGCGTCGGCGGGGCGGTAGCTGTCGCGATAGTCGGCGTGGAAGCCGTGCGGCGCGGCCGGATAGACGTCGATGCGGCTTTCGGTCTGGCCGGCCCGCTGCAGGGCGCTGCGCATGGACTCGACGGTGTCCAGCGGAATGCCCCGGTCGGCCTCGCCGTAAAGGCCCAGCACCGGCGCCTTGAGGTCGTCGGCCACATCGACGGGCCACGGGGCCCCGGCGGCGGTCTGCTCCGGCGTCGCATTGGCGGGCGGCGCGAGGCGACCGTACCAAGCCACCCCGGCGTCGATGGCCGCGAACCGTGCGGCGGCCTGCCAGACCACCTTGCCGCCCCAGCACCAGCCGGTGATGCCGACCTTGTCAGCGTTGGCCCACAGTTGCTGGCTGGCCCAGTCGAGGGTGGCGGCGACATCGCCCATGACCTGCTCATAGCCGGCGGCGGCGACGATCTGCTGCACCCGGGCCATCTCGGCTCCGGCCGGATCCGCGACCCGCACGAAGAAGGCCGGAGCGATGGCGGCGTACCCCTCGCGCGCCAGCCGGCGGCAAACGTCGCGGATGTATTCGTGGACGCCGAAGATTTCGGACACCACCACCACCACCGGGAAGGGACCGTCGCCCGCGGGCCGGGCCACATAGGCGGGCAGGTCGAAGCCGTCCGGGGCCGGATAGCTGACGTTGGCGATCTCCAGCCCGTCCGCCGGGGTGCTGACCGGACTGGCCTGGGCCGCCAGGGCGGCGGGCGCATAGCCGGCGAAGAGCAGACCGCCCAGTCCCGCCGTGGCGAGGCCGCGGCGGCTCAGGCGGATATCGTCGGCCTCGGGGCCTTCGGGACGGATCAGATCGGGCATCGGGGCCTCCGCTCGGGAAAGCGGGACAGTGGCGCGGCCTTTCCGGGCCGTCGAGTCACGATTGGCGTGAGGCCGTCGCCCGCCGCAGCGTCAGATTGACCCGCCCCCCGTCCGGGATCAGGCCGGAAGACCCGGCCAGGATGCGGTCGATCCCGTGCCGCGCCAGCCGCGCCGGCCCGGTCAGGGCGCAGACGTCGCCCGACGCCAGCCGCACCGACCGCGTCGGCCCGCCCTGCGCCTCGCCGATGCGGAACACGGCCGTGTCGCCCAGCGACACCGACAGCACGGGGGCCGACCGGTCCGCCTCGTCGAGATCCTGATGCAGCCCCATCCGCGCGCCCTCGCGGTAGAGGTTGACCAGGCAGGCGTCCGGGCGCTCCGGCCAACCGGTCAGCTCATCCCACAGCGCCAGCAGAGATTCCGGCGTCGACGGCCACGGCTCGCCCGTCACCGGGTGCGTCGCCTGATAGCGATAGCCCGCCCGGTCCGAGACCCAGCCCAGCGGCCCGAGATTGCTCATCCGCACCGAGAACGGCCGTCCGGACCGCGTCGTCGGAGTGTAGAAGGGCGCGACCTCGACGGCGGCCAGCACCGCGTCGCGCAGATCGCGCTGTTCATCCGGCGACAGGGCGGCGGGCCAGAGGCGGAACCCAGGCAGGCCGGTGTCGATCTCGCGCCGGGCCAAGGCTCAGCGGGTCAGGTAGTAGTCGGCGATGCGGCAGACGTTGATGTTCTCGCGCAGCAGCACCTGACCGCCCGCCAGCTCGGCGCGAAGGTCGTAGAGGCACCCGCCGGCCCCGTCGTCGATGGTCACGGGCGTGCTGGCGCCGCTGGCCACCGGCGTTCCGGCCAGCAGGTCGGCTCCGAAATTTCCGGTGCGGACGTCGGCGGCCTGCAGCTTCTGCAGGACCACGCCGGTCTGGTTGTGCACGCGAACGCGGCGGTTCTGGCCGTCTCGCGACTGTCCCTCCGGCGACGGCGCCGCGTCGGCCAGCCCGGCCAGGCCGAGCGAAGCGGTCATCAGGGCGACTGTGAGTGATCTTCGGGCGAGCATGGCCCCTCCTTTTCGCCAGTCCGTCGAGAGGGCCGGCGCATTCACTATATGCCGATGCGCGCTTCGTGACACACCTGACGGAGACTGACGCTGAATCGCGATCAGGCCTTGCGGGGCGGGGGTGGTTTCCCATATCGGCGACAACCCGCCGGAAAACCCCGCAACACGTGGGGCTATCCGACCGGAACCGTACAATCGACTGAGACCCTGCTACCGGGGGCGGTCACGCGCGGCGCTTGGATCAAAGGCCGCCGCACCGCCCGCCGAATTGGAGTGAGAGACAGAAAACATGGCCAAGATCATCGGCATCGACCTGGGCACCACCAACTCGTGCGTGGCCGTCATGGACGGCAAGAACCCCAAGGTCATCGAGAACGCGGAGGGCAACCGCACGACCCCGTCGGTCGTCGCCATCCAGGACAACGGCGAAGTGCTGGTCGGCCAGCCCGCCAAGCGTCAGGCCGTGACCAATCCGACCAACACCTTCTTCGCCATCAAACGCCTGATCGGCCGCAATTTCTCCGATCCCGTGGTGGCCAAGGACAAGGGCATGGTGCCCTATGAGATCGTCAAGGGACCGACCGGCGACGCCTGGGTGAAGGCCCACGGCAAGGACTATTCGCCCCAGCAGGTCTCGGCCTACACCCTGGGCAAGATGAAGGAGGCCGCGGAGGCCTACCTCGGCGAGACCGTCACCCAGGCCGTCATCACCGTCCCCGCCTATTTCAACGACGCCCAGCGTCAGGCCACCAAGGACGCCGGCAAGATCGCCGG
>JAAXIW010000074.1:0-439 GCA_012270135.1 Brevundimonas sp.
CCTCCCCGCCCGCGCCGCCGGCCCGCCCCCGCCTCCGGTTCCGGGCGGCCCGGGCTCCGGCCCCGTGCCGCGTGCCTGGCGCGGCAGCGTCACCCCCGCCGACCGCGACCGCTACAACCGCCTCGACGCCGCCTGGGAGCTGTCCCTGCAGCAGGCCCGCCGCCAGCGCGGCTCGGGCGACCTGGGCTCGACCGGCGACCTGATCGATCCCGGCGCGGCCCGCCCGGGCGTCGCGCCGCCCCCCGGCGACTACCGCTGCCGCACCGTCAAACTGGGCTCCCAGAGACCCGACGACGGCCTCGGACACGTCGACTCCGGCTTCTGCGGCAGCAGCCCGAACGTGGTGACCGCCGAGGCTTGCGACTTCAACGCCCAGGTGGTCTTCGATGCACCGGTGCAGCACGTCTACCTTTCCGGCGTGGGCACGGGGAGCCGCTTC
>JAAXIW010000074.1:449-1634 GCA_012270135.1 Brevundimonas sp.
TCGCCCGCGCCGAGGCCGAGGACAAGGGGTTCGCCGGTGAGGTCGAGGCGCTCGTGCCGCTGGTCGATCCAAACTACGGCCAGGCAGGCCGCCTGCAGCCGCCGCCCGGCGCCTATCGCTGCCGGTCGATCAAACTGGGGTCGAACAGCCCCGGCGGCCTCGGCTATCTGGAGTATCCCTTCTTCCGCTGCACCATCGAGCTGACGCCGGGCGGCGACCTGATCCTGACCAAGACCACCGGCTCGCAGCGCACGCGCGGTCTGCTCTACCCGGACACCGACCGGCGCCTCGTCTTCGTCGGCGCCCAGGCCTGGGGATCGGAGGAGACCGGCTACCCCGCCTACGGCCAGATGCCCGAGCGCGACCAGATCGGCGTCCTCGAACGCATCGGCGCGAACCGCTGGCGGCTGGTCCTGCCGTGGCCGAAACAGGATTCCAAGCTGGAGATCCTCGAACTGGTCCGCTGACCTTGACCCTCGCCGCGACCGGCCCGACCCTGCGGCGGCGGGATCGGACCCGCGGATTCAGGGGGTCGCCATGCGCGGAGCAAGTTTCACCATCGGCACGATCATCGCCGTCGTCATCATCGCCGCGCTGATGCTGATCGGCCTGCCGACCTACAACGTCTATTCCAAGACCATGGCCGGCAAGGCGGCCTACGAACAGGCCGTGCAGGACCGGCGCATCCGCGTGCTCGAGGCCCAGGCGGCGCTCGATTCCGCCCAGCTGACCGCCCAGGCCGAGATCGCCCGCGCCCGCGGCACCAACGAGGCCAACCGCATCATGGCCGAAAGCCTCGGCGGCCCGGACAACTACCTGCGCTGGTCCTACATCCACATGCTCGAGGAGACCGCGGGCAAACAGGGCCGCGAGGTCATCTACATCCCCACCGAGGCCGGCATGCCCATCCTTGAGGCCGGCCGCCGTTCCGGCCAGTAGGCCGCCGAATTGAAGAAGGGCTCCGGCGCGGACGCCGGAGCCCTCGTTCAATGCGCTGCGGCCACCTTAGAAGGTGATGCGCGCGCCGACCGACAGGATGTGGGCCGAGGCGTCGGCGTCCACCGAGTCGCCGCCGTCACGGATGTCGAAGCTCGGCAGCGAGACGTAGCGGTAGCCGAAGTCCAAGCTCAGGGTTTCGGTCAACGGGATGACCACGCCGGCCAGGACAAGCCAAGCCACGCCCAT
>JAAXIW010000074.1:1644-5942 GCA_012270135.1 Brevundimonas sp.
CGCCGGCCGAGAAAGTATCGACGCCTGGGACCATGGCGGCGTGCGCCTCGCTGTGCGCCTCGAGCGGAGCGCCCAGGAGGGCGTCGGCGTCGTCCGTGTCGATGTCTCTGGTCATCAGCAGCAGTTCGCCTTCGAGAACCCAGCCGCCTTCCATGCCGAGGCCGCCGGTGATGCTGCCGAAGGTTCCGGTTTCCAGATCGGCTTCACCCGAGAAGGTGTCCGGGCCGACGGTGACGTCGAGATCGACTTCACCGGCGACGCTCGCGCCGAGATTGAACTGCAGATAGCTGGGCGAGGCATCCTGGGCCAGGGCGGGCGTCGCCATAGCCGCGGCGGCGACGGTCGCCAGCAGACGCGTGGTCTTCATGGAGATGTGACTTTCGAAAAGGACGCCCCCCGTTTGAGGCGTGGCGGCAAAATGGCCGGAAACCTGTGCAAGTCGAGGGGGTTACTGATCAAATTCCGCCGGCCTGTCGCGTCCCGGCCACAGTCAAGCCTGCCGCCGCGACAACGCCCGGAAGAAGCCGCAATTCCGCCCGGCTTAACCGACCGCCGGTATCGGATATCGAGGTCGGCGGTTCTACCCTGCCGTGCAGGGGATCGGCTGTCGGTAGAGCACCGTCGCCGGGTCCAGCCGACGGGCCTCGGCCAGGGCCGCCTCGGCCTCGGCGCAGCGTCCGGCTCCGCCCAGGGCGGCGGCGAGGCTGTGCTGGATCGGTGCGATATCCGGGGCGGATTGCACCGCCTTCTCGCAATAGGGCAGGCCCTCGGCGGGCCGCCCCGCGCGCACCAGGATGTAGCAGTGATTGTTCAGATAGCCGGCGTTGGTCGGCTCCGCCTTCACCGCCACCAGGCTGGCCTCCAGCGCGCCGCTGAAATCGCCCAGCTGCTCGAGCACCAGCGCCAGGGTGGCGTGGCCTTCGACACCCTTGACCGGCAGGGCGCGGAACGATGCGAAGGCCGCGTCGAAGGTGGCGTCGCGGCCCTTCTTGAGGATCGGCAGGATCAGGCTCAGCAGGAACCGCCGCCCGTCCTCGTCCACCGGCCCGCTCAGCCGGCGCGCCTCTTCCCAGGCCGGATCGTCGGACAGGATCAGCCAGGCGGTCCGCGCGTCGGCCACCGCCTCCTTGTCACGCCCGACCTGCTGATAGGTGTCGCCCCGGAAGGCGTGCATCCAGACATCAGACCAGACCGTCTCGTCGCCGGCGGCCGCATCATACAGCCGCTCGGCCGCGCCATAGTCCCGGTTCAGATAGGCCTCGCTGGCCTGGTTGAGGCGGGCCAGCCGCTGCTGCGGCGAACCGTCGGGAAGAGCCTCGGCGCAGGCCGCCCAGTCCGGCGCCACGCCGGGCGCGGGCTGGCAGACGGCGGGAAGCTCCTGGGGGGCGGTCAGGAACAGGGCGAGAGCCAGGGCGATCATCGGGTCATACCTTCGTCAGGCGCAGGTCGTGGAAGTCGTAGCTGAAGTCCGCGTCCGGCGAGACGGCCTTCATCGTCGCCGTCACGGGCGCGCCGTTCTCCAGCTTGAAGGTGATGAAGACATCCTCCTCGCGCCGGTCGGGGAATCGGGTGCGCAGCATGTCGCCGTCATAGGCTTCCAGCGGCCCCTGCAGCGACGGCGTCCGGCTGAAGGCCAGCCACAACCCGCGTCCGCGACGCTCGATGACGATGTCGCCGTACCAGGGATCGCGCCAGACGCCCGCATAGGCCGCCAGCGGCAGGGACGGGGCCGCCCCGGCCGCCTGTCTGGCGTCGATCTCCGCCGCCGCCTTGATCGACCGGGCATCGCCGGCGTCCCGCAGCCGGACGCTGTCGGCGATCCAGTCGAAGCCCGCCTTGCCCATGACGATGTCGGCGATGCCGCTGCGCAGCGCCCGGGTCAGATAGCCTTCCTCGGCATTGGTGAAATAGCTGAACCCGGCGTCGCGTCCCGGGATCAGCACCGTGCCCGAGATGTAGCCCGGCGCCCCGCCGCCATGGGTGATGAAGCGTTCGCCGCGATAGTCCATCACCTGCCAGCCCATGGCGTAGGTCGAGGCGATGGCCCGGCCCGGCAGGTCCGGCGTCGGCCCGGCCGAGTTGGAGACGATGATGTTCGGCTTCCACATCTCGTTGCCGCGCGCTTCCGAATACAGCCGCGACCCGTCGGGCAGTTCGCCCCGCCTCAGCTGCACGGTGATCCATTTGGCCCAGTCGACGGGGTTGGTGACGAAACCGCCCGCGGCCCCCGCCGACGACCAGTTCCACACCTCCTGGATCGACTGGCCGATCGTCTGCATGCCGCCCTGATAGCGCAGCGGCGGCCCGCGTCGGCCATGCGGCAGGGCCGAGGCCGCCGGATCGGCGGCGGTCATCAGCGGCAGGGTCTCCGTCATGCCCAGCCGGTCGAGGATCCGGGTCTGGACGAAGGCTTCCCACGGCATGCCCGAGGCCGCGGCGATCACCTCCCCGGCGACCACGAACATCAGGTTGCAGTAGTGGTAGTTGGCGCGAAACTGGTCCTCGATCGGCACATGCGGCACGGCCGCCATGATCTCGGAACGGGTCCGGTCGCTGTTGGGCCAGAACAGCAGATCGCCGGCCCCGAGGCCGAAACCGATGCGGTGGCTGATCAGGTCGCGCACCGTGACCATGTCGTTCAGCTCGGGTTTCGACAGCGAGAAGTCGGGCAGCCAGGTCCGCACCGGCTCGTCCCACTTCACCTTGCCCTCGTCGACCAGGATGGCCAGGGCCGCCGCCGTCACCGCCTTGGTGTTCGAGGCGATGGCGAAATGGGTGTGCTCGTCGATCGCCGCCCCGCCGATGGCGCGCGCGCCATAGCCTCGCGTCAGCACCGTCTCGCCGTCCTTGCACACCGCCCCCGAGACCGCCGGCTGCTCCGGGAAGGCCGCCATGGCCTTGACGACATAGGCATCGACCGCCTCCGCCAGCGCCTCGCCGGCGAGGGCCGGACCCGTCTGCGCCCATGACAACGACGGCAGGGCCACGCTCGCGGCGGATGACGCCAGCGCCGCGCGGCGCGTGAGACGGATGGACATGAAACGCTCCCGACAGACTTCGGCCCGAACGCTAGCCTGCCGCTCGCCCGCCGTCACCCCGGCGCCCTCGCGCGGCGGCGGGATCATGACGCTGTGCTCACAATCGAGGAAAACCAGGGCGGATAACGGAGACGGTTTCCCGCCTTTTCAGCGCCTTATCGGATTCTAACCCCTATCTTCCCGCCCCATCGGAGAACCGGTCCATACTTCTTCGCGGTCTTTGACAATCGCATCGCCAGGTCGCCGCCCGAGGCGCGCCCGGCTCAGCCTCCCGATCCGGGCGCCGACTCTGCCGACTCTGACACAGCGAATTCCGGCGCCGACCCTGTCGACTCCGCCATACCGAAATTCGGTTTCACCCGGGTGGAACTCAGGCCGTCCTGATTATCCCGTCCGCGACCGTCACCGGCCAGGGCGTCAGCCGACCGCCGGCGCAGGGGCCGCCGGTGCACAGGCCGGTCAGCGGCTCGAACACCGCCCCGTGCCAGCCGCACAGGATCCGCTCGCCGTCCGGGGTCAGATAGCGGTCCAGCTCGATGGCCAGCGGAAAGCCCTGGTGCGGGCAGCGGTCGACATAACCCGCGACCTGACCGGCCTTGCGCACCACGAAGCCGTGGAAGAAGGCCTCGCCGATCTGCAGAACGAAGGAGCGGGCTCCGGGATCGGTCAGATCGGCCTCGGGGCACAGGGGCACGTCGGGCGGGGTCTTCCAGACCCGCCGGCGCTCCTCGCTCAAGACCGCTCGGCCTTGAGCGGGCGCGAGAGCAGGGCCTCGATCATCTCCGGCACCGTGGTCTCCCCGGCCAGCACGTCGGCCACGGCCAGCGAGATCGGCATGTCGACCCCGGTCTTCGCCGCCAGTTCGCGCACCGCCGGGGCGCTCTCATAGCCCTCGGCCACCGACCGCTTGCCGGCCAGGGCCTGCTCCACCGTCTGGCCCTGACCGAGGGCGAGGCCGAGGCTCATGTTCCGCGACTGGGGGCTTGAGCAGGTCAGGACCAGGTCGCCGAGGCCGCACAGGCCGGCCACCGTCTCCGCCTCGCCGCCGAGGGCCACGCCCATCCGGGTCATCTCGGCGAAGCCCCGGGTGATCAGGGCGGCGTGGGCGCTGCGCCCGAGGCCGCGGCCCTCGCTGATGCCGCAGGCGATGGCCAGCACATTCTTGATCGCCCCGCCGACCTCGGCGCCGATCAGGTCGCCGGCCAGATAGGGCCTGAAGGTCGGGGCTGACAGGGTCTCCATCAGGGCCTGGCCGAGGGC
>JAAXIW010000074.1:5952-6215 GCA_012270135.1 Brevundimonas sp.
GGGCGCGTCGGCGCCGGCCAGGGTGTCCGCGCCGGGCAGGCCGCGGGCCACTTCGCCGGCGAAGCTGGGGCCGGACAGGACGGCGGCGGGGGCGGTCGGCAGCGTCTCCGCCAGGACGTCCGTCATCAGCTTCAGCGAGCCGCGCTCGATCCCCTTGGAGCACAGGATGACCGGCGCTCCGGCCCGGTGGTGCGGGGCGAAGGCGGTCAGGGTCGAGCGCATGTGCTGGGCCGGCGGCGCCGCCAGGCTCAGATCGCAGGCGG
>JAAXIW010000064.1:0-3037 GCA_012270135.1 Brevundimonas sp.
CGCCCTCCGCGAGCAGGGCCGCGTTGATGCCGCGCAGGGCCCGGGCGAAGCTCGCCAGCGCCTCGGCCTCGCTCATCCGCCCGGTCAGGCTGATGGTCAGGGCGCCCTGCACCGACGGATCGATCCGGAACGAGCGGCGCAGGGTCTGACCCAGGACCGCGTCGGCGATAGCGGCCACAGGGGCCTGATCGAACACCACGTTGAAGACCCGGGTCGGTGAGCGCAGGGCGTCGGACGTGGCGGGCGCCGGCGCCTGGCTCTCGATCCGCCAAGCGAGGTCATCGGCGACCGGCAGGCTCGCCTCAGCGGCGAGCGCCGGCGTCTGGGCCGACGGCCGGCTCTGCGGGATGACCGCCAGATCCGGCCGGATGGTCCGGGGCGTCTCGCAGGCGGCGAGCAGGCCGAGGCCGACCGCCGCCATTGTGCGCGCGACCCGCCTCACCGGGCGGCCTGCAGGACGATGTCGCGCTTGAATCCCTCGCCGCCGGGCGCCCCGTCGGCGCCGTAGCTGGTCAGGCTGAAGCGGTCGCCCGGCGTCGCGGGCGGCGCATAGACGATGGCCCGGCCCCACGGATCCTTGATCAGCGCCGGATCCGACAGATAGGGCCCGGCCCATTCGGCCATGCCTTCGGGCGGGTCCATCAGCGCCTCAAGGCCCTGCGCGCCCGTGGGGTATTGCGCCAGATCGGCGGAATACATCTCCAGGGCGGCGGCGACGCTTTCCATTTTCAGACGGGCGGCGCGAACCTTGGCGCGATCCATCTGGCCGAGGGTCTGGGGCACCACGATGGCGCTGATCAGGCCGATGATGACCAGCACCACCAACATTTCGGTCAGGGTATAGCCGGCGCGGCGCGCACGACGTCCGCGCGCGACCTCCATTGCTCGATTTCCCAATGGTTCCCCCCGAACCAACGCGCTACTCATGGTGGACTATACGGGGAGCGGTAGCCGAGTCCACGGCGTTCACATGGTTCAATCCGCAGACGAGTTCGAACTGCCGGCGCCGGATCCCGCGCGTCCGGAACTGGCCGGGGCGCTCGGGCTGAGCGGCAGCGCGATGGAGCGCGCCCGGCGGGCGAGCGCCGCCTCCGGTCAACCCCTGGCCGTCGCCCTCAGCCTGCTCGGCCTCGCCACCGAGGATGCGATCGCCCAGGCTTGCGGCACGCTGTACGACGCGCCGGTCTGGCCGGACGGTGCGCCGCTCGAGCGCGTCGAACTGCCGGGGCTCAGCCCGGGGTTCCTGCAGGACCGATACGCCGTGGCCATGGCCGACGGCGCCGAGGGTTGGTGCGTCGGGCTCGTGGACCCCGGCGATCCGACCACGCGCGACGCCCTGCGCTTCGCGCTCGGCCGCGACGCGGCCGTTCGCACCATCACGCTCGGCGCATGGCGGCGCGTCCAGGACATTGCCGAGACGGCCCCGGAAGAGGCGGAGCGCCCCGGGCCGTCGACGGCGACCTGGCTGGACGACGCCGAACGGCTGAGGGACATCGCCCGCGACGCGCCCGTCGTGCGCCTGTCCGAACAGATCCTCGAGCGCGCCTTCCTGCTCAACGCCTCGGACGTTCATGTCGAACAGAAGATCGACCACACCCGGGTCCGGTTCCGCATCGACGGCGCCCTGCAGGACCAGGACCGTCTCGGCGTCGAGATCGGCCCGGCCCTGATCGCCCGGATCAAGGTCCTGTCCGATCTGGATGTGGCAGAGCGCCGCGCGCCGCAGGATGGGCGCACCACCATCAACGTCCGCGGGGTTCCGGTGGATGTGCGCATATCGACGGCGCCGACCGTGTTCGGCGAGTCCCTGGTGGTGCGCCTCCTGACCCGGCGCGACGTCGACTATTCGCTCGAACGGCTTGGCCTGCGGCCGGCCGTCGCCGCCGGGCTCGGCCAGCTTCTGACCCGCAGCCACGGCCTGCTGCTGGTGACCGGCCCGACCGGCAGCGGCAAGACCACCACCCTTTATGCCGGCCTTCGCCAGCTCGCCTCGTCCCGGAACAAGATCCTCACCGTCGAGGATCCGGTCGAATATGTGTTCGAGGACATTCTGCAAAGCCAGGTCAACGAGGCTGCCGGCTTCACCTTCTCAACCGCCCTGCGCTCCTTCCTGCGCCATGACCCCGACGTCATCCTCGTCGGCGAAATCCGTGATGCGGAGACCGCGCGTCTCGCCGTCCAGGCCAGCCTCACCGGCCATCTGGTGCTCGCCACCGTGCACACCAACGACGCCGCCACCACCCCCTCGCGACTGGTCGACATGGGGGTGGAACGCTATCTGCTCGGCGACGCCCTGATCGGCGTCATGGCGCAGCGCCTCGCCGCCCGGCTCTGCAAGGCCTGCAAGTCGGCCGGGCCCCTGAACGCCGAAGAGACCGCCGCCCTGCACGAGGTGGGGCTCGACCTTCGACCCGCTACGGTGGGCCGGGCGCAGGGCTGTCCGGCCTGCGGCCAGACCGGACGACGCGGCCGGCAGGCGGTGAGCGAACTCATGGTCTGCACCCCCGAGCTGGGCGAACTGATCGGCTCCGGCGCTCACGCTTCGGTCCTGCGCCGGCACCTGGCCGATCGGCCGGGCTTCGCCAGCCTGCGCCAGGACGCGCTCGAGCAATCGGCGGACGGCCTGCTCGACTGGGGCGACGCCTGGCGCGTCGCGGACCGATGAAGGCCTTCCGCTACACGGCGCTCGGCCCGGACGGACGGCGTCACCGCGGTGTCAGCTATGCGGCCGGGGCGGCCGCCCTGCGCGACCGCCTGGTCGAGGCCCGCCTGCATCCGCTCACCATCCGGCCGGCGCTGTTCCAGCAGCGGGGACGGCTGCGACCGACCGAGGCGGAAGCGGCGCGCCTCGGTCGCGATCTGGCCCAGTTGATGAACAGCGGCATGGCCCTGGCCCAGGCGCTGGCCTTGCTGGAGACGCGTGAGACCGCTCGGATGAGCGCCGTCGCCCGCGAGGTGCGCCAGCGGCTGATCGCCGGCGAACCCCTCTCGCGCGCGCTCCCGGCCGCCGCCGGCGCGCCCGCCCGCTTGCTGCAGG
>JAAXIW010000064.1:3047-3991 GCA_012270135.1 Brevundimonas sp.
GCGGCGAGGCCTCCGGTCGTCAGAGCGAAGTCCTGGCCGCCGGGGCCCGCTCGCTCGCCGCCGCCGATCAGCTGAAGAAACGGCTGATCACCCTGTGCCTCTATCCCGCCTTCGTCATCCTCGTGGCCTTCGGCTCGATCGCCGTCTACGCCTATGCCGTGCTGCCGTCGCTGGAGCCGGCGTTCGCGGGCATGGGCGACGACATTCCGCCCCAGACCCGGGCGGTGCTGACCTTCGGCGCCGTCGTCCGGTTCCTCATGCCTGCTCTGGCCGTGATGGCGACAGGGGGCGCCGTCGCGCTGATGCTGCTGCCCCGCCTGCGCCTGGTCGTCCGCGACGGGCTCGCCCGGTTGCTGATGCGCGGCAAGCGATCGCCCTTGCGCGACTTCGTCTTCGCCAACCTCGCCTCCCGCCTCGCCGTCATGCTTCAGGCCGGCGTTCCACTCGCGCCCGCCTGGCGGCTCGCCCGTGAACCGGTGACGATCTCCTCGCTCAGCCGGACTCTGGCGGCCCAGGACGAACGGCTGATGGAAGGGGTCCGGCTATCGGAGGTGTTGCGGCGCACTCCGGCCTGCCCGCCGGACCTGATCCACTACGTCCTTATGGGCGAGCACTCCGGTCAGGTGGCGACGGCTCTGAACGACGGCGCGGCGCTTCTGGGGGCGCGCGCCCAGGAAGCGATCGAGCGGGTGCTGTCCGTCCTCACGCCTCTGGTCATCATCGTGGTCGGAGCCATGGTCGGTCTGATCACCATGATGGTGTTCCAGGGCCTGCTGGCCGTAGGGGACGCCGTTGCCCAATAGAGCGGACCAGGCCCGCGGCGGCTATCTGACCATCGACGCCATGGTGGCGCTCACGGTCGCGGTGCTGGCCGTCGCCGCCGCTGTAGCCTTGGCCTCAAACGCCGTCTCGCGGATGACCCAGGCCCGGGACCGCTTGACGGC
>JAAXIW010000064.1:4001-6210 GCA_012270135.1 Brevundimonas sp.
CACGACGAGGCCTCCGAGATGAGCCGGGAGATAGCGGCGCGGCGCCGGCGGAGGTGGCTTGGTGTCATCGGGCGGCTGGTGGATCCCGCCGGGCCGGGACGGGGGGAGGGGGATGCGCATCGCCGACGACCTCTATGAGGACCTTTACGCGGGCGAACGGCCTGATGGACAACAGGTCGGCGAGACCGGGGGACGATCATGGACCTACACCAGCACCAGCGCCGGGACGGACGACGCGCCCTCCGTCGCCCGGCGGCTGCGCATCGTCGTCGACCGGCGGTTCGGCCCGGATCTGATCGTCGAGGCGACCGTACCGCCCGCGCCGGCTACAGCGTCCTCGAACTGATGATCGCCATGACGGTCGCCTCCATCCTGCTGGTCGGGGTCAGCGCCGGCTATTCCGCCCTCGCCCGCGCCAGCCAGCGCCTCGCCGTCTCCCAGGCGGGTCTTGCGGACCGACCGGCCCCGCGGTGCCGGCAGCCGGACGCCAGGGATTTTCCCGTCAACGTCCCGGCGAAGATCCGCTACCGATGCGATCTTCCCGAACGCTGCGAATACGATACCGTCAGCCAGTCATGCCGCTCGACGACCTCTCCCTCGACCTGAAGCCCCCGCCGGCGCCCGAGCTGGAGGTGATGACGCGCGTGCTGCGCCTGCCGACGCCCTCGGTGCGGCAAGCGCGCTCGATCGTGCGGCTTCAGCTGGACCGGCTGTCGCCCCTGCCCGCCGCCGAGACCCTGTTCGACCTGGCGCCGCTCGGCCAGGAAGCTGGCGAAACCCTCTATGCGCTGGGCATCCTCCGACGCTCGGCGCTGGCCGATCCCGCTTTCGGCGCCCAGAGGCTCATCGCCGTCAGCAAGACCGTTGGCGGACGGGACGTAATGTTCCGCTTCCGCAACGCGGGCGCCGTGGACGATCGCGAGACCCGCTGGCTCCAGCATGCGCCCAAGGCGGCCATGGTCTGCCTGGGACTCGCCGCCGTCGCCCTGGCAGGCCAGTTGCGGGCCGCGGAATGGCGCGAACGCCGCCTTCCTGAGATCGCGGCGGAGCAGCGCCTCGCCGCCCGCGAGACGCGGCTTGCGGCTGAACAGGCTGCCGCCCGCGCGGAGTGGATGTCTCTGGAGCGCGCGGACGCCGCGACCCGCTACCTGTGCGCGGCGACCCGGATCGCCGCCGCCCGTCCCGGCGGCGTGGCGGTGACCGGCGCGGCCGCCGACCCACAGCGCGTGACCGTGACGCTCGCACCGGGGTCTGACGCCGGAGCCTTGGGGACCGCCCTCGACCTGCCGGGCGCGCCTGCACCGACCGACCAAACGCCCGCCTTGACCTTCCCCAGCGAGGTCTGCGGATGATCCGCCGGAGAGTTTGGCTCAACCGGGGTGCGGCCCTGGCGGCTCTGGCGCTGGGCGCGATCGCCCTCACCTCCGCCTTTGCGGTGGGGCGCGACGTTCGCGCAGTGGCTGCGGCCGACGCGAAGGGGTCGACCGGCGAGGTCGGTCCGAAGACAGGCTCCGCGGACACAGCGCCCTGGACGCCGGGGGCGCCCCTCCTCCGACGGGGCGGTGCGACGGCCGAGATCGCCATCGGCGAACATCTGAACGGTCGGCTGGCCGAGCTGGGTCTGACGGTGCTGAATGTCGAAGCCGCCGATCCGCGGCCGCTGGGCGGCGGCCTGCATCTGGCCGAGGTGCGGGTTCACGCCCGGGGGGACGCCGCCGCATCGGCGGCAGTCGCCAACTGGACCTCGGTCAACCGCGAAGCCGTGCGCCTGGAATCCCTGACCCTGGGCCTCGGGCCGGACCAGGAGGGGACGATCGCCCTCGTGCTCCTGATGGTGATCGCGTGAAGAGGCTGGCGCTGCACTGGCCGGCGGTCGTGCTCGGGGCCTGCGCCCTGGCGACGCTCGCCATCCTGGTCTGGCCGGCGGGCGCCGCGCGTCCTTCGGAGCCGCCGGCCGCCGAGCGCTATCTCGGACCCGATCATCAGGCGCGCAGGAGCGGACCGGTGCAGGGTTTTGCGCTCCGGCTGCAGGCTGCCGGCGCTGAGCAGGCCGCGCCCGTCGTCGCAGCCCGACCTCGTCTGGTCCGCCAGCCGCCTCGGCGCGCCTAGTGGCGCAGCGCCCAAACCGGCCCGGGCGCAGGCGGGCCGGTCTGGCGGCCCCGGTGCTGTTGCTCCGCCACCTCCGGGCGCCTGACGCCCTGCGCGCCTG
>JAAXIW010000274.1:0-2159 GCA_012270135.1 Brevundimonas sp.
GTTTCTCGGGCGTGGCGTCCCCCTGGATCAGTTCGCGGGCGATCTCCTCATCGGCAGCGTGGTTGAACAGGGTCGCGTATTTGCCGGTGAAGAACGGCTTCATGATCGCGTAGCTGAGCGGCTGGAATCGGTAGGCGATGACCATCGGCGCGCCCGCCAGGGCCAGTTCCGTGGAGACCGTGCCGCTGGTGGCCAGGGCGACGGTGGCGGCCTTCATCGCCGAGTATTTCTCGGCCTCCGGGACCAGATGGGCGCGGAACGGCCAGGAGGCGACCTCGGCGGTGACCAGATCGGCCACCGGCCCGGCGGCCACCACCGCGACCTCAAGCGACGGATCGGCCCGCTTCAGCCGGGCGACCGCGGCCTCGTAGACCGGCGTCATCAGGCGAATCTCGGAGCGACGGCTGCCGGGCAGAACCAGCAACAGCGGGGCCTCGCCGGCGATGCCGCGCGAGGCCCGGAAGGCGGCGGGGTCGGCGCCGCCCATGTCGACGTGCAGGGCCTGGGAGCCGACCACGGTGGTCGCCAGGCCCTCGCGCTCGAACCACGGCGCGTCAAAGGCGTAGAGGGCCAGCAGATGATCGACCGAGGCCGCCAGCGTCTTCGCCCGACCCGGCCGCGAGGCCCAAACCTGCGGCCCGACGTATTTGATCAGGGGCGTATCCGGGAGAACCGCCCGAATCGCCTTGGCCACCCGGATGGTGAAGCCCCAGCTGTCGATGAGCACCACGGCGTCGGGCCGTTCGGCCACGGCCAGGGCGGCGGTGTCGGCGACCCGGCGCTTGACCACGCCATAGGCCTTCAGCCCTTCCAGCCAGCCGAGCACCGACAGGTCGGTGATGTCGAACGGGCTGGCGACGCCCTCTTCGGCCATGCGCAGCCCGCCGACGCCGACGAAGGTCACGTCCTCGCCCAGCCGCGCCCTGAGCGCCCGGGCCAGCCCGGCTCCGAGCGCGTCGCCGGACGCCTCGGCGGCGACCAGCATGACCTTGAGCGGACGGCTCACCGGCTCTCGCCCCAGACGAACAGGCCGAGGCGGTCGGCGGCCTCGACGATCGCCGGGTGGTCGATCAGGATCAGTTTTCCAGCGACGCCGCCTACCCCGGCGAGCCCGGCGGCCGCCGCCAGTTCGATGGTTCGCGACCCCATCACCGGCATGTCGACGCGCAGGTCCTGGATCGGCTTTGGGGCCTTGCCCAGGGCGCCTTTCCGGTCACCCGCCGAGCCGCGCAGGTCCGAAGGCAGGCCCGCGACCCGGGCCAGCATGGCGTCGGTGCCCTCCTGGGCCTCGACCGCCAGCACCAGGCCATCGCACACGACCGCGCCCTGACCGATGTCGAGTTCCCCCGCCTTTTCCGCGACGTGCAGCGCCTTCTTCAGGTCCTCGATCTGCTCGGACGTCGGCGAGACGGCCCCCAGCGCCCCGGCCGGCAGGGTCTCGCCGCCCAGGATGTCGTCGGCGCCCTCGATGGCGTAACCCTCCGCTTCGAAGACCGACAGGATCTTGCGCAACAGGGCGTCATCGCCCCTGGCCGCCTCGGCGATGATGCCCGGCAGCAGGGTCATGCCCTTGAAGTCGGGCTTCAGCGCCTTGAAATCCGGACGGTTGACCGTGCCGGCGAAGCAGACGGCGTCGCAGCCGGCCTTCTTCAGGGCCGACAGCACGCGGCCGATCTCGGCCATGCCCGCGTCCACGCCCGGATAGCGAGCCAGATGAGGGTCGGCGAACCCGGCCAGCCGGACCACGAACACGGGACGACCCTCGGCCTCGCAGCGGGCCGCCACGGACAACGGCAGGGCCCCGCCCCCGGCGATCAGACCCAATTTGCCCATCACTCGCCCGGCAGGCAGAGCGGACGTTTGCCGTCCTCGCGGATGAAGGCGACGATCTCCATGATTTCGGGCAGGTCGGCATACTCGACCGCCGCCGCCTCGAGCCGGTCGGCGAAGGTCCCCGGGCCTTCGAATAGCTCGCGATAGGCCGCCAGCAGCCGCCGGATCGCGTCCTTGCCGTAGCCCTTGCGCTTCAGCCCGATCAGATTCAGGCCGTGCAGCCGCGCGTGGTTGCCCCCGGCCGAACCGTAAGGGATGACGTCGCGGGTCACCGCCGCCCGCCCGCCGCCGAAGGCCCCCTGCCCCACCCCGCCCTGCGGGTGCAC
>JAAXIW010000274.1:2169-6208 GCA_012270135.1 Brevundimonas sp.
TCAGGGATGACGGCGCGGGGCACCGCCGCCAGACCGCCGAGAACGACCCTGTCGCCGATCCGGGCGTGACCGCCGAGCGTGGCGTTGTTGGCCATCACCACATTGTCGCCGACGACGCAGTCGTGGCCCACGTGGGCGCCGGTCATGAACAGACCGTTGGACCCGACCCGGGTCACGCCCGCGCCCTGCGGCGTGCCGCGGTTGAAGGTGCAGTGTTCGCGAATCAGGTTGTCGGCGCCGATCTCGAGCGTGACGGGCTCGCCCTTGTAACCCCCATGCTGGGGGTCGCCGCCGATGACGGCGAAGGGATGGATGGTGGTGCGGGCGCCGACCGTCGTGTCCTGCTGGATCACGACATGGCTGACGAGGTGGACATCCTCGTCCAGGACCACTCCCGGGCCGACGAGACACCACGGCCCGATCCGGACCCCGTCCGCGATCCGGGCGCAGGCGTCGACGATGGCGGTGGGATGGATGCTCACGGGGCGGCCGGCGGGTCGACGGTGACCATCATGGCGGCGAAATCCGCCTCCGCGGCCAGCTTGCCGTCGATGTAGGTCTCGCCGCGGAATTTGAAGATGTCGCGGCGCTGCTTCGTGACCACCACCTTCATGCGCAGCTGGTCGCCGGGCCGGGCCGGCCTGCGGAAGCGGACGCCGTCGATCGACATGAACATGATGATCTTGCCCTCGACCTCGACATCCATCGTCTTGGACATCATCAGCGCGCCCGTCTGGGCCATGGCCTCGACGATCATCACGCCCGGCATGACCGGATCGATCGGGAAATGACCGGGGAAGAAGGGCTCGTTATGCGTGACGTTCTTGATGCCGGTGATCGAGGTTCCCGCAACGAAGTCCTCGGCCTTGTCGACGAGCAGGAAGGGGTAACGGTGCGGCAGCCGCCGCATCACCTCGGCGTAGTCGATGGTCGCCCCCGCGCCCGTGTCGTCAGTCATTTCCAGCCTTTCCTGCACGCGCCTTTCCGGAGGCCTGTTTGGCGAGCCAGACGGCTTCACGCAAGAACTGTCGCAGCGGTTTCGCCGGATAGCCCGACCAGGTTTCACCCGCGGGAATATCCTGCAGAACGCCGGCGCCGGCGGCCACCCGGGCGCCCTCGCCGATCCTGAGATGGTCGCCCACGCCGGCCTTGCCGCCGAACATGACGCCGTCGCCGACGATCACCGACCCGCTCAGCCCGGTGTTCGCGGCCAGCAGGCAGTTGCGGCCGATCACGCAATTGTGCCCGATCATGACCAGGTTATCGATCTTGGTGTTCTCGCCGATCACCGTGTCGTCATAGGCCCCGCGGTCGATGCAGGTGTTGGCGCCGACGCTGACCCCGTCCTGCAGGATCACCCGGCCGAGCTGGGGCACATCGATCGGACCCGACCGCGATCCGGCGGCGCCGAAGCCGGGCTCGCCGATCCGCGCCCCGGACAGCAGGCGCACCCGGTCGCCGATCAGGGCGAAGCCAATCGTGACGTTGGAGCCGATAACGCAGTCGCGGCCGATCTGAACGCCCGGACCGACGACGGTATTGGCGCCGATGCGGCTTCCGCGACCGATCCGGACGCCGGCCCCCAACACCACGCCGGGCTCGGTCACGACGGTGTCGTCCTCGGCCGCCTCTCCGGGGGCGATCGCACCAAGCAGGGCGAGGGGGCGATGGAACAGCAGGGAGGCCCGCGCCCACGCCGCCTGGGCCTCGGACGATACGATGACGGCGGCGCCGGCGGGAGCGGAGTCGATGGCGGAGGCCGGAACGATCACGCAGCCCGCGTCGCTGTCGGCCAGAGCCGGAAGAAAACGCCGATCGCCGAGGAAGGCCACATCGTC
Organism: Brevundimonas sp.; assembly: GCA_012270135.1. Lineage (GTDB taxonomy): Bacteria > Pseudomonadota > Alphaproteobacteria > Caulobacterales > Caulobacteraceae > Brevundimonas. The sequence continues at coordinate 4,008 of JAAXIW010000274.1, forward strand.
GGCGGCGGCGGTCGCCAGAGGCGCGACGGCGGAGACCATCCGGTCCCCGCCGCGCGAGACTTCGCCGCCGATCCGGCCCGCGAGCTCGCCGACCGTCAGGGCCGGAAGTCGCTCGAAGAACCGGGCATCGGGGCCGCGGCCCATATTACTGGGCCGGTTGAGCCGGGACCGGCATGCGCGAGAAGGCCGGCAGCGACGGCAGGGCCGCGTTCAGGCGCTGGATCGCGGCCTCGGTGATGTCCATCTGCGGATTGGCCCGCATCACGGCGTCGGCGCTCAGCAGGATGCCGCAGCCCCGCTCCGCATAGAGGGCGGCGAGAATCGGGTCGGCGGCCTGACCGATCTGGTCGCGCTGATAGGCCAGGGTGTAGCGAAGCTCGGCGCTGCGGGTCTGACGCAGGCCCTCGAACTCGCGGTAGCGGGTGTCGAGCGCCTGGGCGCGCTGCTGAAGCTGATCCTGCGGGATGGTCGCCTGCCCCTGCTGCAGGGCCTGGCCTTCCGTCTGGATGAACTGTTCGTAGGGAGCCAGCTCGGTCTGAACTTCCTGCTGCAGGCGCTGCACGCCGGCGACCAGGGACTGGCCGGCGGTCGACTGGGCCAGCAGGCGGTCGTGGTGATAGATGCACACGCCGGGGATCGCCGGACCGAAATTCTGGTCCTGGGCGGCGGCGGCCGAACCGGCCAGCATGGCGATGGCGAACGCGCTGAAAGCGAGGGTTTTCATGGTACTGCCTTTGATCGGGCGGAACACCCGAAAGTTAGAACTGCGTTGAGGTCGAGAAGCGGAAGGTTTCGGTCTTGTCGTAGGATTCGCTGCCGAGAATTTTGCTGAGATCGAAGCGGATCGGGCCCATGGGCGACCGCCAGTGGATGCTGACGCCGGCCGACGCGCGCAGATCCAGTTCGTCGGCGATGCGGGTGCTGGGCGTGCCGTCCGGGTTGAGGGTGTAGCGGTCGTCCAGCATGCCGACCGTGCCCACGTCGGTGAACAGCGAGGTGCGGATCCCATACTCCTCCGGAAGACCGTTCGGAACCGTCAGCTCCATCGTGCCGATGACGTAGAAATTCCCGCCGAGCGCGTCGGTCGTCAGAAGGTCGCGCGGACCGATGCCGGCGGTCTCGAAGCCGCGGAAGCTGTTGCCGCCCTTGAAGAAGCGGTCGTTGATCCGGATCGGATCTCCGCCCCAGCCCGACACATAGCCGGTCGACGCCGAGGTGCTGACCACCCAGTTCGGGGTGATGCCCCAGTAGGCCGAAACCTCGGCCTCGGTCTTCACATAGTTCACGTCGCCGCCGATGCCGGCGAAGTCCTGGATCAGGCGGCCCGTCCAGCCCCGCGTCGGACGGATCGGATCGTTCCGGCGGTCGACATAGAGGGTGTAGCCGGCCGAGGAGTTGATGAACGAACCGACCTGGTCGCACAGGGCGTTGGAGCCGCCCCCGAAGCCGCCGCAGAAATTTTCGGGGACGATGATCTCGTCCGACTTCAGGAAGTAGCGGGCGCTGAGCAGCGTGTAGGCGTTCAGCGGGTAGGACAGGCGCAGGCCGGCGCCCGTGGACCGGTAGTCGTAGGACGAATATTCGCTCAGATCGTACCGCGAATGGAAGGCGTCGAAACCGGCGCGAAGATCCCGGCCGAGGAATTTCGGTTCGGTGAAGCGGAAGTCGATCTGCTGGCGCAGCGAGCCCCATTCAATGCGGGCGACGACATTCTGGCCGCGACCGCGGAAGTTCCGCTCGGTGACGCCCAGATTGACCACGAAGGAATCGACCGAGCTGAAGCCGGCGCCGACGGAAAGCTCGCCGGTCGGCTGCTCTTCCACCGTGACATTGACCACGGAGCGGTCCGGCGCCGATCCACGCGCCTCCTCGACCGTGACATCCTTGAAGAAGCCGAGGCCGCGGAGATTGTTGCGCGACCGCTCCAGCAGGGTGCGGTTGAAGGCGTCGCCCTCGGTCAGCATCATCTCGCGGCGGATGACGTTGTCCAGGGTGCGGGTGTTCCCGATCACATTGATCCGGTCGACGTAGACCCGTTGGCCCTCGCGGACATTGAAGGTGACGTCGACGGTGTCGGTCTCGGGGTTGGCCCGGTAGGTCGGATCGATCTCGACGAAGGCGTAACCCGCGGACCCGGCCGCGCAGGTCAGGGCGTCGCCGGCCGACTCGAGCATGTCGCGCTCGTAGAGCTGGCCGGGCCG
>JAAXIW010000368.1 GCA_012270135.1 Brevundimonas sp.
CGGCGCGGACCTACACTGCCCCCCTGCCCCCGCCGGCGAGTTAGGCCATGACGAGGGCGAGGGCGACCTGACCTGCATCCAACCTGTGTTCCCTCATCGTCCCGCCTCCGCAGAATTCAGACACAACGTCCTGTCAGCCATCCCCTCCGGCGTCCGCACGTCCCGCGCCAGCCCGAGCCGTTCGAGCAGCTGGATGAAGCGAAAGCCCCAGTCGCTCTGGCCCGGATAGAGGCCGATGCGGGCGGAGCCGGGGAAGGCGTGGTGGTTGTTGTGCCAGGCCTCGCCCATGGTCGGGATGGCCGCCCAGGGCACGTCGTGGGCCTGGACCCCGGCGTCTTTCACGCGCCAGGTCTGCGGGCCGCGCCGGTGGGCCAGATGGCCGACGAACCAGTGGCCGGTGACCGAGGCCGCGATGCGGGCGCAGACGCCCCAGACCACGAAACCCCAGCCGCCCATCAGGTAAAGGCCGACGGTGATCGGAAGCTGCTGCAGCATCCATGTGCGCTCGAGAAAGCGGTAGAAGCGGTCGCGGCCGACGCGGCCGAGGTCGAAGGCCGGCGGGTTCGCCAGTTCGAGGCGGCAATGCATCTGCCAGACGGCGTCGACGGCCATGGGCCGGCGGTGGGCGAGGTAGTCGTGGCAGTCGGACTGGCGCTGGGCCCAGTCGCGCAGGTCGTGGGTGCGGATCATCCAGAACGGGCCGCTCATGCCGACGGCGGTCCCGATCCAGACCAGAATGTGCTCCAGCCACAACGGACATTTGAAGCTGCCGTGGATCAGACGGCGATGAAGGCCGACGGAGTGGCCGAGCAGCAGGGCCCCGCCTGTGGTCACGGCGAAGACGGCGAGGGCGGCCGGGCTGACGGTCAGGGGTCCGAGGATCAGGGCGGCCGCCAGCATGCCGCCGTTCCAGAGCGAATGGACCGGGTCCCAGACGACGCGGCCCTCGACCGGACTGCAGCCGGGGGTCTCGACGAGGCTGTTGACCGCGCAGGGGTCGTCGTGGGGCAGGCTCATGACGGCCGTCCGGCATAGGCGACGCGGTGGAGCGTCCATCCGGCGGCGGCGCCGGGCAGCAGCAGAAACGCCGCAGAGGGCAGACCGCCGAAGAGGCCGGCGGCGAGCGCGGACAGGGCCGTCCCCGCCCCTGTCGCCAGGACAGGCGACATCCAGCCCAACCGGTCGAGCCCCATCCAGACGGGCAGTCCGACGAAGAGCAGACCGACCAGGAAGACGAGGGCCGCGACGACCCATACGACCGCGAACACCAGAAGGCCGGACCAGATGACCGTGCCGATGGATGCGCCAACCCCGGTCAGGCTGCCCGTCATCAGCATGAACTGGATCGAACAACCCGCTGCGCCGGCGGCCGCCGCCGAGAGCATCGCCACGGGGGCATTGTCGAGAGGTCGCGGGCCGCGCCGCCCTACGTTCCGGTCCGGCGCGCCGGCGGGTTCCAGCCTGGTCGATCCGCGCATCGAAAAACCCCTTTGGTATTTAAGCCATGACTTAACTCCTAAATTGAGCCGCTGGCAAGTGGTTCGCAAATCGCTTAAATACGTCCCATGCAACGCGTCTTCGAAGCCCTGTCGTCGGTGGTCCGGCGCAAGATCCTGGCCTACCTCGCCCACGCCGACATGACGGCGGGCGAGATCGCGGCGCGGTTCGAGATCTCCAAGCCGGCGGTGTCGCAGCATCTGACCGTGCTGGAGAACGCCGGGCTGGTGACCAGCGAGAAGAAGGGCCAGTACGTCCACTACAGCCTGGTGCCCGACCATCTGGCCAACACGCTGAACGCCTACGCCCAGGAGGTCTGTCCGGTGTCGAAGCCGTTGAAGGCCGAAAGCGCGGAGATCGCGGCGAAGCGGAAGACCTGACAGGGCCGTAACTTGCGCGCCGGCCCGGCAGCGTCGATGGTCCCGGGCTGAAGTTTCCGGGAGGGTTTCCATGCGTCGTCTGCTCGTTTCCACCGTCGCCGCTGTCGCCGTGCTGGCGGGGGCGCCCGTCGCGGTTCTGGCGCAGGAGGGCACCGCGCCCGCCGCCGCCGCGCAAAGCGAGGACGCCCGGCTGGCGGCCTTCTTCGAACAGGCCTTCCAGGAGCAGATCGCCCTCTCGCCCCAGACCATGACGGCGCTGGGGATCAAGCGCGACTACGACAAGCTCAACGACACGACGGACGCCGCGGCCGACCGGGCGTTGGCCCTTTCGGAGCGGCAGCTGGCGCAGCTGAACGATCAGTTCAATCCGCGGACGCTGAGCCCGGAGAGCCGGATGTCGTGGCGGCTGTTCGAATACGGCGTCGAGCAGGCGCGGCTGGCCAACCAGTGGCGCGACTGGGGCTATCAGTTCGCGGCCAACGGCAATCCGACGACGGGCCTGCCGGTGTTCATGATCAACAACCACCGGGTCGACAGCGTCAGCGACGCCGAGGCCTATGTCTCGCGCCTGAAGGAGTCCGAGCGGGTCATGGGCGAGATCGCGGCCGAACTGCGCGACCGCGCCTCGAAGGGGGTGATCTCGCCGAATTTCGTGTTCGAGCCGTCGATCGCCAACACCCGCAACATCATCACCGGGGCGCCGTTTGACGACGCGGCCGACAATCCGGTCTGGGCCGATTTCCAGAGGAAGGTCGGGGCGCTGGAGACCGATGACGCCACCAGGGCGCGGCTTCTGGCCGAAGGCCGGGCGGCGCTGACCGGCGTCTGGAAGTGCGGCTATGAGCATGTGCTGTCGACCCTGGCCGACCTGCAGCGAACGGCGGCGGCCATGCCGGACCGGGACGGCGGGGTGTGGCGGCTGCCGGACGGCGAGGCCTATTACAACGCCCGCCTGCGGCTCTCGACGACGACGGACCTGACCGCGGACCAGATTCACCAGATCGGGCTGAACGAGGTCGAGCGCATCCACGCCGAGATGCAGACGATCATGGACCAGGTCGGGTTCGAGGGCTCGCTGCAGGAGATGTTCGCCCTGCTGAAGACCGATCCGCGCTTCCAGTATCCGAACACGCCGGAGGGCAAGGAGCAGTATCTGACCGACAGCCGGGCCTTCATCGCCCAGGTGATGGCGGCCGCGCCGCAATGGTTCAGCGATCTGCCCGAGGCGGCGCTGGAGGTGCGGGCGGTGGAGGCGTGGCGCGAGGCGACGGCCTCGATCGCCTTCTACAACGCCCCGGCGCCGGACGGGTCGCGGCCGGGCATCTATTACGTCAACCTGTCGGACATGACCCAGGTGCTGAAGCCGCAGATCGAGGGCATCAGCTATCACGAGGGCGCGCCGGGCCACCATTTCCAGATCGCCTATGCGCAAGAGATGCAGGGGCTGCCGTCGTTCCGGCGCTTCGGCGGCTACGGCGCCTATGCCGAGGGCTGGGGGCTGTACGCCGAGCGGCTGGGCAAGGAGATGGGCTTCTATCAGGACCCCTATTCGGACTTCGGCCGGCTTTCGACCGAGCTGTGGCGGGCGGTGCGGCTGGTCACGGACACCGGCCTGCACGCCAAGCGCTGGAGCCGCGAGGACGCCATCGCCTACTTCCAGGCCAATTCGCTGCTCAGCGAGCGCGACGTGGTCAAGGAGGTCGAGCGCTACATCACCAACCCCGGCCAGGCGACCAGCTACAAGATCGGCGAGCTGAAGATCATGGAACTGCGCCAGCGGGGCCGCGACGCCCTCGGCGACCGGTTCGACATCAAGGACTTCCACGCGGTGGTGCTGGGCTCCGGCTCGGTGCCGCTGGACGTGCTGGAGGACCAGGTGGACAGCTGGATCGCGGCGGGCGGGGGAGCACCTGGCTGAATCCTTCTCCCATTGGGAGAAGGTGGCGGGGCGGAGCCCCGTCGGATGAGGGTCGAGTGCTTCATTCGGCGTAGGCCGTCGCGCCGCGGCTCACGCCGACCTCTGGCCGTAGCCCCTCACCCTTTCGCCTTGCCGGTCGCGTCGCTCCCGGAGGCTCAAGCCCTCTCCCGCCGGGAGAGGGACGTGTTATGAGCGCCCCGCCATGCCCTTCACCGCCACTGTCCTGACCATGTTTCCCGAGGCCTTTCCGGGGCCGCTCGGCGTGTCGCTGATCGGCACGGCGTGGCGGGAGAAGGGGCTGTGGAGCCTCGAAACCCTTGACATTCGGGGCTTCAGCGAGGATAGGCGCGGCTTCCTGGACGACACCCCCGCGGGTGGCGGCCCGGGAGCCGTGCTCAAGGCGGACGTGGTGGCGAGGGCGCTGGACAGCGTTTCCGGACCGGCGCGGCCGCTTTTGTACATGAGCGCCCGGGGTCGGCCCCTGACCCAGGCGCGCGTCAGGGAATGGGCCAAGGCGGACGGGATCACCGTCCTCTGCGGCCGGTTCGAGGGGGTGGACCAGCGGGTGCTCGACGCGCGCGGGTTCGAGGAGGTCGCGGTCGGCGACGCAGTCCTTGCCGGTGGCGAGGCGGCGGCGATGGTGGCGATCGAGGCGTGCGTACGACTGATCCCCGGGGTGCTGGGCCAGGCCGAAAGTCTGGGTTCGGAGAGCTTCGAGGACGGGCTTCTGGAATATCCGCAGTACACGCGACCGCGGACGTTCGAGGGGCTCGAGATTCCCGAGGTTCTGCTGTCCGGAGACCATAAAAAGGTCGCGGCATGGCGCGAGGAGCAGCGGGAGAAGACCACGCGGGAGCGGCGGCCGGACCTCTGGGCGGCGCATCTCGCAAAGACCACCGCGGGGAAAGACCCCGCCAAATCACAGGTAAAGAGCGCAAAAGCTCGAGGAGAATAGAATGAACATCCTGCAGACCCTGGCGGCTGAAGAGAAAGCCCGCCTGACCGAAAAGCGCGCCATCCCCGACTTCCAGCCGGGCGACACCCTGCGCGTCAACGTGCGGATCAAGGAAGGCGAGCGCGAACGCATCCAGGCCTTCGAGGGCGTCTGCATCGCCCGCGCCGGCGGCGGCGTGAACGAGAATTTCACCGTCCGGAAGATCTCCTTCGGCGAAGGCGTGGAGCGGGTCTTCCCGATCCTGTCGCCGAACATCGAATCCATCGAGGTCAAGCGCCGCGGCGTCGTCCGGCGCGCCAAGCTCTATTACCTGCGCGATCGCCGCGGCAAGTCGGCCCGCATCGCCGAGCGCCAGACCGTCCGCGCGCCCAAGGGCGTCGTCGTCCCGGAAACCGGCAAGGCCGAAACCCCGGACGTGGCGGTCGAGGCCACCGAAGGCTGATCGGCTTCACGGCGCCGAAATGACGAGGCCCCGGCGGCGACGCCGGGGCCTTTTTCGTGCGTCGGAGCCTAGTGCGGGAACAGGGGGTTGGAGGCGTCGCGCTGGCCCTCGAGGCTGTGGCGCAGGTCGTGGAGGCCTTCGGCCCCCTCACTGACGCGGGCGAAGGCGCGGCGGATGGTCTCGCGGGTGGTGGCCGAGATGTGGCTGTCCTCCAGCGCCTTTTCGAACCGGGTCCGCAGCGTGTCCTCGGCGCTCTCGACCGCCCCGACCATGCTGGTCTCGTCGCGCATCAGGGCGTGGCGGATGTCGGCGAAGGCGCGCTGGGCCTTGGCCAGGATCGAGCCGTCGTCGGCCGGATCGCCGCCGAGGGCGCGGACGGTGGACTGGAGCTCCTCGGCGACCTGCCGGCGCTCGAAGCTGCGCCGCCCGAACAGGTCGCGGTGACCGGGATCGTCGGCCTCGGTCGAGGCCTCGCGATAGCCGTCGGCGCTGTCGATGGCCGTCTGGATCAGGGTGTTCAGGACATGGATGTCGTGGCGGTTGGCGTTGGACATGACGGAATCCCCGTTGGGTCTGCCGACTGAAACCCCGCCTCGCCCGTATTGGTTGCCTGTTCAGCCCGCCGGGGCCTCGGCGCAGCGGGCCGCGAATTCCGCCAGCGCCGCGGGCTGCACCGCCTGCAGCGGGCCGACGGTCTGACGACCATAGATGGCGCTGACCGGCTCACCCCGGACAAGGCGGGCGAGCAGGTCGGCGTCGGCCGGGCCGCCGGCCACGACGCCCGCGCCGGGCGCCTGCAGGTCGGCGGCGAAGGCGAAGGCCTCGTCCCCCGCGCCCACCGGCAGCCGGTCCTCGCTGCCTATCCGCTCGAAGGACGGCACGGCGACCTCCATCTCGCCGTCGCTGCATGCGATCGACAGGCGCACCACGGCGCCGGCGTCGACGAAGGCGACCCGGCCCGACGCCTTCGTCGACGCCGGCGGAAGCGGGGCGGCGGCGGGTTCCGGTGTGGCGGG
>JAAXIW010000281.1:0-5500 GCA_012270135.1 Brevundimonas sp.
GGAAAACGGCCCGGCGCTCGCGCGCCGGGCCGTTCCGTCTCGCTCCCCGTCGGATCAGAACGGGATGTCGTCGTTCAAATCATAGCCGCTCGCCGGCTCCTGCACCTGCCTCTCGGCCGGACTGTCGTCCGCTGAGGGTCGAGCGCGCCGGTTCTTCAGCCGGATGTCGCCGACGATCAGGCGCAGGTCGTAGTGTTCGACCCCGTCCTTGCCGGTCCAGGTGTCGTTCTCGACATGGCCCTGGATGACGACGCGGCTGCCCTTGCGGGCGAAGGCCTCGATGTATCTCTCGGTCGTCGCCTCGTTGAAGCAGATGCAGTTGAAGCCGGTGGTGCGCTCGCCGGGCGTGCCGTCGGCCTTGCGGAAGCGGGTGGTCTCCAGCACGCGAAAGCTCGCGCGCTTCTTGCCCGAGCCCTGGGCCGACAGGATGGACGGGTCGGCGGCCAGATAGCCTTCGAGAGTGAGGGTTTGCATGATCAGTCTCCTTGAAAATGAAGGTTGCGGGGAAATGAAGGGTCGCGAGGTCAGGCGGCGACGCGGCCGTCTTCGGACGCCCCGAGCCCCGCGGCGTCGCGGTCCTCGGCCCAGTCCAGGACGGTCAGCCGGTTCACCACCAGTTCCTTGGCGGTGCGTTCGGTCCCGTCCTTGGCCGCATAGGCCGTGTCGATGAAGGCGCCGACGACGACGGCTTCGCAGCCTTGGGCCAGACCGCGGGCGATGACCTTCTCGTTGAGGCCCTTCGACCAGCTCACGCAATTGACCCCGACGAGCCGGTCCTTGCCGGCGGCGTCAACGCCGCGTTTCTCGAGCAGCCGGAACACCGCCTTGGCGAAGTCCGGGCTGATCTGGGGGTCGGCCGCCAATCGGCCGGTGAACACCATGGTCTGCATGTCAGTCTCCTGTTGATCCGAAGCGCCGGGGAGCCGATCTCCCCGATCCCGCTTCACCCTCATCCTCCCTTCCTCCCGTCCCCTCCTGACCGGACGAGGCCTTCGCCTCGTCCGGCCGATCTCAGGCCGCCGCGCCGTCGAGGACCGACTGCACCGGGTGGCGACGCAACACGGCTTCCAGGATCCGGGGCCGGTCGACCGGGATGAAGACCCTGGGCGTGAAGGCGATGATCTCCACGAAGCACCCGAGCGCGACCAGCGCGTCGCGATCGGTCCGGCCACCGACCACCTCGATCCGCCAGCGATCCATCACCCGCGCCCGTTTCAGCCACAGGCCGCCGTCCAGGCAGAGCTGGACGCTGCGGTCGAGGAGGCTGGCGGCGGTCCTGGCGCCGTCGGCCCAGGCGTCGCCGATGTCGCCCAGGCCCAGGCTCGCCTTGAGCGCCCGGGCCTGGGTCTCGTCCAGGACCCGACCCAGCCAGCGTCGGCCGTCGGGCGCCCGGACCCGGCGCACCGAACACCCGCGCGCCGGCAACCGGCCCCAGATCGGCAGCAGCAGGCCGGTCGCCAGCGTGAGCTCACGCCTCAGCCAGGGATCGGTTCCCGCGCCCTCCTCATCCCAGACCCGGCGCCAGTCGCCGATCGCCGCCGGCTTCCAGGCGGATTCCCCGAACGTCTTCTCCGACAGGGTCTGGCGTCCATCCGGCCGGATCAGACGGACGGCCGCGACGAGCCGGTCCTCGTCCGTGGCGGTGGTCAGGCCCAGCTCGGCGATCGCCGCCCGGCCGGACTTTGCGTTCACGACGAGCTGATGGGCGATGTCGGCGACCCGGGCCAGCGCGTCGTCCGGATTGAGGATGTCCCGACGGACCCTCAGCGAGAAGGTCACCAGGGCGGTTTCGGCGCCCGTCGAGACGTCGGTCCGGATGGTTTCCTGGCCCAGAACCTCCAGTTCCCCGGCCTCGATATCCTCAAGGCCCCGGTCCAGATCACCCGACGCGGCCGCGCGCTCGAGGATGCCGGAGAGAATCCGGTCAAAATCCTCGAACAGGGCGTTCTGGTCGGCGATCCGCAGCGCCAGCAGCCGGTTCAGGAAGGTGTGGATCGGCGGCAGGTCGTCGGAGGGTTTGAGGCCGCCGTCGGCGTCGAGCAGTTTGAGACCTGTCTTGTTCATGAAGGTCTCGAGCGTCATCGAGGCGAGTTCACCGAAGGCCATGGCGCTGTAGAAGACCAGAAGGGCCCTGCGCGCCCAGGGGCTCTCCAGATTGTCCTCGGCCCGGAACAGACCCGCGCCGGCCGTCCGGCGCTCGCCGCGCGTCAGGGCGCCGAGCGTGTCCAGCCGGCGTGCTATGGTCGAGGTGAAGCGCTTCTCGCCTTGGATGTCGGTCGTGACCGGCCGGAACAGCGGGGCCGAGGCCTGGTGGGTCCGGTGGCTGCGGCCCAGGCCCTGGATGGCGGCGTCCGCGCGCCAGCCCGGCTCGACCAGATAATGGACCCGGCGCTGCCGGTTCGCCGCCGACAGGTCCGAATGATAGCTGCGTCCGGTGCCTCCGGCGTCGGAAAAGATCAGCACCCGCTTGCGGCCGCTCATGAAGGCGTCGGTCTCGGCGCGCGCCGCCGCGGCACCGCGCCGTTCGACGATGCGCCGTCCGTCGCGCACCACCACCCGCCGCGACCGGCCCGTGATCTCGGCGACGGCGTCCGTGCCGAAGGCTTCCAGCAGGGCGTCGAGCACGCCCGGTACGGCGGGCAGGCACGCCATCCGTTCGATCAGGGCCTGGCGACGCACCCGCGCCTCCTGACTGACGGCCGGGCGACCGTCGTCCATGACCGGGACCATGGTCACATTGCCGTCCCCGTCCTCGATCGCCTCCATCAGATGGACGGGGAAGGCCTCGCGCAGATAGTCGAGAACGTATTCGCGCGGAGTGAGGTCGATGGAGAGGTTGTTCCACTCCTCCGGCGGGATGGAGGAGAGTCTCCTCTCCATGACCGCCTCATTGGTCGAGACGATCTGGACCACGGCCGAGCGATCCTGGACCAGATCCTCCCGGATCGATCCGATCAGGCTCGGCGTCTTCAGGCCGGCGAGCAGATGACCGAAGAAGCGAAGTTTGGCGCTCTCAAAGGCCGAATATACGGCGGACGCCGCCTGGCCACTCTTCGGCTTGCCGTCCTCGTCGTTCAGGCCCGTGGCCTTCAGGGCCTCGGCGAGATTGGCGTGGATCAGCTGGAAGGCGTCGGCCCAGGCGTCCCAGATCGCGATGTCGTCCGAGGTCAGGGGATGGACGAGCGGTTCATATTCGACCCCCTCGAACGACAGACTGCGCGCCACATACAGCCCAAGCGCCTTCAGTTCGCGCGCCACCAGCTCCATCGCCGCCACCCCGCCCCGGTCCATCGCCTCCAGAAAATCCGCCCGCGTCATGAAGGGCGCCTCCGGTCCGCCCCACAGGCCGAGGCGCGCGGCATAGGCCAGGTTCTCGGCCGTGGTGGCGCCGGTCGCCGAGACATAGAGGACCCGCGCGTCGGGCAACCGGTTCTGCAGCGCCAGGCCGGCCATGCCCTGAAGCGACGCCTTCTTCGCACCCCGCGCGCCCTTGCCGCCGCCGGCCGCGTTGGCCATCGCATGGGCCTCGTCGAAGGCGATGACGCCGTCGAAATCCGCTCCGAACCAGGCGATGATCTGGTCGAGGCGGGATTGACGGTCACCCCGGGCCGGCTGGCGCAGCGTCGCATAGGTCGTGAACAGGACACCCCGGTCGAGCCGGATGGCGTCCCCCTGTTTCCAGCTCGACAGCGGCACGATGTCGTAGGCGCCCCCGCCGATCGCGGACCAGTCGCGCCGCGCGTCCTCGAGCAAGGCGTCGTTTCGGGACAGCCACAGCGCCCGGACCCGTCCCTGGCTCATGTTGTCGGCGATGACGGCGGCGATCTGGCGGCCCTTGCCGCACCCCGTGCCGTCGCCGAGGAAGAAGCCGCGTCGCAGCTGGACGGCCTCCTCCTGCTCCTCGGAGACCAGCACCATCTGGTGCGGCGCCTGATCCGGCCGCCACCATCCGGGCAGGTGCGCGGCGTGCGCCTCCCCGGCGTATATCACCATCTCGGTCTGGGCGTCCGAGATCCGCCCCTCATCGCGGATGGCCGGCGGCAGGACCGGCCGATAGGTCGGCGCCGGCAGGGCCACGGACGCCATGGGTCCGGACTCGACCAGGGGCGACGGATGCGGACACGGCGTGGGCAGGACGACGCGCCCCAGGGCATGGGCCTGGTAGAGCCCGACATCGCGCCCCTCCCCGGTCCAGGCCTGCACTTCATAGGCCAGGGGCGCCGCACCCGCGAGGAAGGCCAGGCGGCCCGAAGGCAGGGCCAGGCCTCGCGCGCGCGGTCCCAACAGGGCGTCGGTCGTCACGGGCAGGCGCGTCCGCGGCCTGGCGCCGACCCGTGGCGCAAGCGCCCCAACCTTCCGCGCCGCGTCCTGCAGATCGTCGGTGGTCTGGACAGGCGCGGCCTCCGCGGCGCCTTCGGCCCGGTCGATCACCAGCAGACCCGTCTCCACGGCGGTCCCGTGTTTGGCGAAGGCATGGGGTGGAAAGGCGATGCGCCCCACGACACGTCGCGCCTCACCGAGGCGTCGAAGCAGGCTTGCGTCCGTCAAGGCGGTCAGCGGGACGATCGAGGCCAACCGGCCATGGTCGGCCAGGGCCTTGAAGGCCGCTGACAGATGGTCGCCGAGATCCGAGAACGGCGGATTGCACACCACCACGTCGAACCCGCCCGCGTCCGCGCACAGGTCATGGATATGGCGTCCGTCATGACGGGTCCGATCGGCGTCGGGGAACAGACCGTCGAGCAGAGCGGCGCGCCCCGGCGCGACTTCATTCAGGCTCAGCGTTCCGCCGCAGGCCCCGCCGACCGCGGCCAGCAGACCCGTGCCGGCCGATGGCTCCAGGACGCGGTCTCCGGGGCGCACCCGGGCGGCCAGGACCGCAAGCGCGGCCAGGTGGGGCGGGGTGGAGAACTGGTCCAGCGCGACCTGCACCTCACTGCGCCGGGTCTGGGTCAGCCCCAGGGCCGAGACAGCCGCCAGAAGGGCGGCGATCTCCGCCGGTGCATCTTCCAGACGACTGACCTGGGGCGCCAGACGCCGGATCTGCAGGACCGTCGCCGCCTCGATCGCGTCATAGGCGTCGCGCCAGGCCCAGGCTCCCTCGGCGTCGGACGCGCCGAATGCGGTGGTCATGACGGCGGCCACAAGCCGACGGTCGAGCGTTCGGGATCGCGCCAGATGGGCCGCCAGCGCCCGGGCGGCGGCAAGGATGTTGGCGGACGTATCTCCGCCGGGGTCGGCGAACAGCGACAGGGTCGAGGACATGGGATCAGCTCCGGTGGCCTGAAGCGGAGGGCGCCTCCCTCTCGGTCCTGCAGGCTCGTCCTAGCCCGCCCTCCCCTCGCCTTTCCCCCGGACCAGCATCGGGACCAGCATCCGGACACGACAACGCCGCCCCGGCGCGAACCGGGGCGGCGTGCTCAAGGCGGATCGTCGTCAGGCGGCGGCGGGCCCCAGGGCGGCCTCGCCGGGCGGGGGGACGGTGGAGGCCCCGCTCCCG
>JAAXIW010000281.1:5510-6110 GCA_012270135.1 Brevundimonas sp.
GTCCTCGAAGGCGGGATCGTCAGCACCAACGTCCTCTTCGGTCGTCACCGGTTCCTCGTCCGGCCGCGGACCCGCCCAGGAGAGGCCGGCCGGCGCCCAGCTCCGGGACGCCGCCTGTTCGGCGACCCAGTCGACCAGTTCAGTCTTCTTCAAGGATCGCGCCCGCTCGTCTTCCGCGCCCATGGTCTCCAGCATTCCCAGCAGCAGTCCCTTGGAATGGGCCTGCAGGAAGGGCGCGTCCGGCGTCCAGTGGAGCGTGATCTCCGCCCCGCACAGGGCGGCCAGCTCGGCCGCCTCCGTCCGGGCGCTGCGCCGGATCAGGGTGGTGCGGGTTTCGCGGACATCGAGACTGATCGCGGTCAGTTCCGCCAGCAGCCCCATCTTCTCCCCGTGCGGCAGGGCATGGGCCCAGGCGATGACCGTCTCACCCGACGCCTGCCAGGCCGCCCGACGGTCGTCGAGCCGCTGGCGCACCTCGCCGTCCAGGGTCTCGATCACCCGTCCGTCCACCGGATCGAACCCGGTGGCGAGAATGGCCAGGGCCGACTCCGACCGCGCCACATGGGTGCGCAGAACCAGGACGGTGAACAGGCGCGCGAT
>JAAXIW010000282.1 GCA_012270135.1 Brevundimonas sp.
CCGTAACGGATACCCACCGTGCACGTCGGCGTCGCCCACCACCCGGACTACCTCTCGGCTCATACGCCGGAGGAGATGGCGGACGCGATCGCCGGCCTGGGCCCGCAGACCAACGAAGCTCGCCGCCAGATTCGTGCGATCGGCGCCGAGTTGGCCGGTCTGCGGCCCGTGGCGGGGCCATCTGATCCGGTCGAGCTGCGGATGACCGACAAGGTCGTGGCCGACATCGCGGCGCTGGCGGTCAAGGTCGACGACCTCCTTGGGGAGTTTCTCGAACTCGGCGATGCGCTTGCCAAGGGCGATCAGGCGCGCGTGGAGCGGGCTGGCCGGTCCGTCATGCAAGGTTCCATCTCCGTCGTTCAGGCCCAGGCGCTGATGCTGCGTGGACGGCTGGCCATGGTCCCCTCTGACGCTTCGGCCTACGGCCGGATCAACGCCCTCGCCTGCTTCTACGACGGCCTCTCGGGCTTTCAGCAGGGAACCTATGAGCTGGTTTCCCGGACCGATGCTATCAAGCTGGTCGCCTCGGCCAGGAACTGCATGACCTCCAGTCTGGCAAGGGGCCGTGCCTCCCTGGATCGGGAGGCGACCGAGACCCTCGCCGACCCCGGGCTGATGCGGCTGCGATCGAGCCTGGCGCCGGTCCACCACAGCCTGCTCGACGAACTCGAAGTCGGCGCCGCCATTCTGGGCCGGCTGCAGGCCAGCCTGGTCGATGGCGATGACGCGGTCACGGCCGGCGACCGACATGGACAGGCGATCATCGCCTTCGAGCGACGGCTCCAGACATTGGCCCGGCAAGAGGTTGCCGTTGTCGCCGCCGCGAACTGACAGCTCGCCCCACAGGCGTGCGCGTCAACCCAATTCGGTGCTAGGCGTTAGTCTGTCTGGAACAGTGAAGCTGGAGCGCTCCCCCGCATGCGTCGCTTTTTCGTCTGGTCGGCCCTCGCGGCCCTGGTGGGCCTGATCCTCGCGATCGGCGGATTCTGGGCCTATCAGCATTTCTACGCCCGCTTCCAGCCGGTGACGGTGACCCGCCATCAGGCGGAAATCCAGGATTTGCTGGACGAGGCCTCGTGGCTGTCGTCGGGCGGCGGCGGCGAGCCGCTGTACATCATCGGCTATCGCGACTCGGCGGCCATGCAGCGCTATGAGCGCGAGGAGGCGCCCAAGCTGCGCGCCGCCGGGCTCGAGGTGCGCATCATCGTCTTCGCCCGCCCGGATCGCGAGGGGATGACCCAGTCCACGGCCGCCGAACGCGCCACGGTGGCCGAGCTGTGGCTGACGCGCGACTGGACCCTCTACCAGCGCTGGACGGCCACCCCGTCGAACAACTGGACCGCCGCGGGCATCCCCGCCGCCGACGGCAGCCTGGCGCGCGGCGCCGTGGTCGAGGCCGGGCGGAATTTCATCGAGCAGCTGACTGCGGCGCTGTCGGGCGAGGGGCTCGCGATCAACTATCCGCTGGTCATCTGGCGCGACCGCGAGGGCTATATGAAGGCCTGCGCCTGCGCCGACAGCCGGTCGTGGGCCTTTGTCCGCGACGATACCGGGGCGCCGGACCGGATCGGCTCGCCGGCGCCGGGGACGGACGGCGGACCGCCGGCGGAGGCCTATCCCGGCGACGGCAGCCCCGAGAGTCTGCCCTATCCGCCCCTGCCGCCCATCGCCCCCGCCGGGGGAGAGGCGGCGCCCGCCGACGCCGCGCCCGCGCCTTCCACCACGCCCGCCCCGTCGCGCCCCGCGACTCCGCCGGAGCCGCGCAAGGCGCCCCAGCCGAAGAAGCAGGACGACACGACCTTCTTCTGACGCCGGGCGTTCAGAGCACCCGTTTGCAGACCTCGATCAGGCGGTCGACGTCGGCCTCGTCCTGATACAGGCCGAAGCCGAACCGGATGGTGTCGTCGCGCACGTCGGTGACGACATTGGCCTCCAGCAGCCGGGCCCGCCAGCCTTGCGCGTCCGCATGGCGGAAGGCCAGATAGCGGGCGCGGACGGCCTCGTCGGCGACCGGAATGATCAGTTCGGCCCGGTCCAGCCGCCCCGCCTCGCCGGCCCTGACGGCGTCCTGGAAGCGGCGCATCAGGTTGCGCGCATGATCGGCGATCGCCGCCGTGGTCCGCCCGGCCTCGTCCAGCATCCGCCGCACGCCGTTGAAGCGGTACAGCGGCGTCGCGTCGAAGGTGGCGCCCCAGAAGCGGCCCGCGTCGGCCCGATACTGGACATCCTCGGGCCGGCCCATCAGGTCGCCGAATTCCGCGAACCAGCCGGTCGCCACCGGACGGGGGCAGAAGCCGTCCGGCGCGTGCAATATGCCCGCCCCCTCGCCGGACATGGCGTACTTATAGCCGCCGGTGACGTAGAAGACCTTGTCAGCGACCGCCGAGAGATCGGTCGGGGCGGCCATGAAGCCATGGTAGCCGTCGACCAGCACCCAGGGCCCGGCCGGATCGGCGAGGGCCGCGAGGTCCTCCATCCGCCCGAAGGCCTGGCCGGTCTTGAAGAAGATCTGGCTGACCACGATCCAGTCGAAGTCGCCGGACCGCGCCGCCTCGACAAAACGCGCGTCGAAGGTCTCGAACGGGTGCAGCGGGACGCGGGTGACCACCGCCTCGCCGGCTTCCTCCCAGCGCTCGCCCTGGCGGCGGAAGGAGTGGAACTCGCCGTCGGTGGACAGGACGCGCACCGGCTTGGTCCCGAACCCGGAGAAGATGCGCAGCAGGAAGTCGTGGGTGTTGGGCGCGAACACCACTGTGTCCGGCGACGGCAGGTTCAGCTCGCGGGCGACATGGCCCTGGGCCTCCGGCACGACGTCGCCGAAGATCAGGTCCCATTTGCGGTCGGCGAATTTATTGGCCTCGACCCAGGCCCGCACCTGACCGTCGAACGAGGCGTCGGGCCACAGGTGGTGGCTGTGGGCGGCGAAATGCAGACGCCCCGGATCGAGCGACAGGGCGCGGGAGAACAGATCCTTGCGCGCCCCGGCCACGATCAGACCAGCGCCCCGTGGCAGTGCTTGAACTTCCGGCCCGAACCGCAGGGGCAGTCGGCATTGCGCGGCGTGCGCTGCCAGTTCGGCGGCAGGACGTCGGCCGGCAGGCGCGAGCGGTCGTCGCCCATCAGTCGCGCCTCGGGCGATTGCGCGGCGGGATTCGCCATCTCGTTCTCGCCGGTGCCGGGGTTCAGGTGGATTTCCTGGAACTCGGGCAGCTCCATCGCCGGCGGCGGCTCGAAGCGGAACTCGACCGTCATCAGCCACTGGGTGACCTTGTGGCGCAGTTCGTAGAGCAGCGTCTCGAACAGGTTGAAGGCCTCGGTCTTGTACTCGTTCAGCGGATCGCGCTGGCCGTAGCCGCGCAGGCCGATGACGCCGCGCAGATGGTCCAGATGGACCAGATGCTCGCGCCACTGCATGTCGATCATCTGCATCAGGAACTGCTTCTCCAGCCCCCGCATGCGATCGTCGCCGATCAGCTTCAGCCGCTCCTCGGCACGCGCATCGGCCGCGGCCAGCAGGCGCTCCTCGAACTCCTCGTTCGACACGCCTTCCTCGGCGGCCCATTCCTTGAGCGGCAGCTCCAGACCCAGGGTCGAGCGAACCTTTTCGTCCAGCCCGTCGATGTCCCACTGCTCGGCATAGGCCTTGGGCGGCATGTGCCGGTCGATGAGGTCGGTGATGGCGTCGTTGCGGAATTCGGCGACCAGTTCGGACAGGTCCGTGGCGTCCATGAACTCCTGGCGCTGCTCGAACACGGCCTTGCGCTGGTCGTTCACGACGTCGTCGTATTTCAGCAGGTTCTTGCGGATGTCGTAGTTGCGGGTTTCGACGCGCTTCTGGGCGGTCTCGACGGCGCGGTTCAGCCACGGGTGGCTGATGGCCTCGCCCTCGGCGACGCCGAAGCTGCGCATGATGCCGTCCAGCCGGTCGCCGGCGAAGATGCGCAGCAGGTCGTCCTCGCAGGACAGGAAGAATTTCGAGGTGCCGGGGTCGCCCTGACGGCCGGTGCGGCCGCGCAGCTGGTTGTCGATGCGGCGGCTCTCATGGCGTTCGGTGCCCAGCACGAACAGGCCGCCGGCGGCGAGCGACTTCGCCTTCTGGACGGCGATCTCGGCCTTGAACTCCGCCTCGGTGGCGGCCTCCATCTCCGGCGTGACCTCGACGCCCATGTTGCGTTGCTCGAGGCGCCATTTCTGGAGCTTCATCTCGAGGTTGCCGCCGAGCTGGATGTCGGTGCCGCGGCCGGCCATGTTGGTGGCGATGGTCACCGCGCCGGGCAGGCCGGCCTCGGCGACGATATAGGCTTCCTGCTCGTGCTGACGGGCGTTCAGGACGCTGTGCGGAATGCCCTTGCCGGTCTTGACCTCGATGTCGAAGTCCTCGTCCTTCAGCGCGGCGTAGGCCTTCTTCGCCTCGCGGCGGACCTTCTCGTCGTCGCTGGCGACCTGGTCGAGCAGGTGCTGGTGCTGCGGCTTCAACGTCTTGACCGTGACCTCATAGTCATAGGTCTTGAGCAGTTCGGACAGGACCTCCGACTTCTCGATCGAGACGGTGCCGACGAGGATCGGCTGACCCTTGACGTGGCATTCGGCGATCAGGGCCGCGATGGCCTGGTTCTTCTCCGCCGCCGTGCGGAAGATCTCGTCGTCGTGGTCGATCCGCTTGACCGGCCGGTTGGTCGGCACCTCAAGGACATCCATCTTGTAGATGTCGAGGAATTCCTGGGCCTCGGTGGCGGCCGTGCCGGTCATGCCGGACAGCTTCTCATAGAGGCGGAAATAGTTCTGGATGGTCACCGAGGCCAGGGTCTGGTTCTCGGGCTGGATCTTGACGCCTTCCTTGGCCTCGATGGCCTGGTGCAGGCCCTCGGACAGGCGGCGGCCCTGCATCATGCGGCCGGTGAACTCGTCGATCAGCATCACCTCGCCGGACCGGATGATGTAGTCCTTGTCCTTTTGATACAGGGTGTTGGCGCGCAGGGCCTGGTTGATGTGGTGCACCAGGCTGATGTTGGCGGCGTCGTAGAGTCCGGTGGTGTCAGCGGCGAACAGGCCGCGGGCCTCCATGATCTCCTCGACCTTCTCCGAGCCCTCCTCGGTCAGCAGGGCCTGGCGCTGCTTCTCGTCGAGATCGTAGGTCGTCTTGTCCTGGATCAGATCCTTGATGATCTCGTCGACGGTCAGATACAGGTCCGAGCGGTCCTCGGTCGGGCCCGAGATGATCAGCGGCGTGCGCGCCTCGTCGATCAGGATCGAGTCGACCTCGTCGACGATGGCGAAATGGTGCGGACGCTGGACCATCTCGCGCCGGTCGTAGACCAGGTTGTCGCGCAGATAGTCGAAGCCGAATTCGTTGTTGGTGCCGTAGGTGATGTCGGCGGCGTAGGCCGCCTGACGCTGGCCCTGCGACAGGCCGTTGACGATGACCCCGACTTCCATGCCGAGGAAGCGGTAGACCCGGCCCATCCATTCGGCGTCGCGGCGGGCGAGGTAGTCGTTGACGGTGATGACGTGGACGCCCTTGCCGCTGAGGGCGTTCAGATAGACCGGGGCCACGGCGACCAGGGTCTTGCCCTCGCCGGTCCGCATTTCGGCGATGCCGCCGTCGTGCAGGATCATGCCGCCGGTCAGCTGGACGTCGTACTGGCGCTGGCCCAGCACGCGCTTGGACGCCTCGCGGACCACCGCGAAGGCTTCGTTCATGACCTTGTCGAGCGTCTCGCCGCCTGCGATCCGGTCGCGGAAGGCGTCGGTCATCATGCGCAGTTCGTCGTCGGACAGGGCGGCGAACTTGGCCTCGAGCGCGTTGATCTTCTGCACCCGGCCCATGAAGTCCTTGACCTTGCGGTCGTTGGAGGAGCCGAAAATCTTCTTGGCGATGCCGAGCATGAATGATCCGAAGGCGGGCGAGCGGCTGGGGCTCTGATGCTGAAACGGTCCCGAAGGAGCGGCGACGTGCGACGGGCGAGGCCTCGGCGACGGCGACCCGCCGCCCTGTCCCGGGCGCGCGCAAGGGTCGCGCAAACGATCGAAAACCCCTCGACTTGGGCGCAGGCGGGACTTAAGCACCGGCCTTATCCCTGTCAA
>JAAXIW010000218.1 GCA_012270135.1 Brevundimonas sp.
CAATGGTTAGAGCCGACCGCTCATAACGGTCTGGTTGGGGGTTCGAGTCCCTCCGCGCCTACCGGCCCCAGAACCCGCCGCCGCCCCGGCTCCAGCGGTCCTCGCCGCGGTAACGCTCGTCGTAGACGTAGCGGCCGTCGCGGTCGTACCAGCCGTCGCCGTTGCGGTAGCGGTCGTAGCCGTCCAGCGAATAGCCGTCGTCGTAATATTCGATCCCCAGCAGGCCGTCCTCGTCG
Source organism: Brevundimonas sp. (assembly GCA_012270135.1). Taxonomy (GTDB): domain Bacteria; phylum Pseudomonadota; class Alphaproteobacteria; order Caulobacterales; family Caulobacteraceae; genus Brevundimonas. Next base: position 237 of record JAAXIW010000218.1, read on the forward strand.
TCCCACCAGTCACGCGGATAGGAGCCGAAGGCGCACTCCCAGCCGTCGCCCGGCCGCCAGTACGGCTCGTAGCGGCCGCGGTAGCGGTCGCGGAACTGCGGCCGGCAAGCGTATTGCGAATAGACCCGGTTGCCGCGCGCCTGAACATTGGCGCGGTCCTCGGCGTAGATCACCTCGCGCACGCCGGCGAAGACGTTGTTGACGATCACCGCGCTGCCCGAGGCGGCGGCGACGCCCACCGTCGTGGCCCGGATGCGGCTGTCGGTCAGGCGCAGTTCGCCGTTGTAGAGCACCACGCCCTTGTCCGAGCGGCCGATGCGGCTGTTGCTGATGTCGACTGAAGCGCCCTCGATGGCAACGCCCTCGACATAGCCGACGATGGCGGTGTTCTCGATCTCGACCCGGCCGTAGTCCCGGCCCGAGCGCACGATCATGCCGATCGAACGCGGTCCGAACGCGTTCGGCGCGTTGGTTCCCTTCAGGGTCGTGGAGATGATGCGCGACGTCTGGCCCGGCCCGGGGATCAGTTCCATCCCGGACTGGGCCCCGGCCACAACGACCTCCCAGGCGTCGAGAACCGCGCCGTCGGCGACGATGGCTGGGGCGATGGTCTGGGCCTCGATGATGGTGTCGCGCAGATACAGCAGCCCGCCGTCGGCGTAGATGGCCGCCTCGTCGCCCGCATGGCGGAAGCCGACACGGTTCGTGATGATCTCGGCGCCGTAGCCGACAATGCAGGCGGCGTCGCCGGCGCGGGGCGAGGCGAACACCATGTCCCGGATTTCGATGCGGACGCCTTGGGCCACTGTGATGCACGGCAGGCCGTCGGGCGCCTGCAGCGTCGGATCGGGACTGCTTGCCCAGCGGCGCGGATCGAAACCGCTCTCGCCGATGATCGTCATCGGCTTGTCGATGTTTAGCCAGCCGACACAGGCCCCGCCGCGGGCTCGAATGACCAGGGTGCCGCCGGGCCGAACCCGGCGCACGGCGTCCTCGACCGCGCCGGTGCCCGGGTTGCCCCCGCAGTCGACCAGCACGATCTCCTCGCCGCCCGGCCGATGCGGCGGATAGTCTGGCCGCCAGTCGGGCCGGTGCCGACCATAGTCGTAGCGCCGGTGGCTGGAGCCGCGACTGCGATAGCTGCGCGTCGGCGGGTCAAGCAGCAGGCCGAAATTGGGCCGCGTCTGGCTCTCGACCTTGGCGGCGACCTGGGCGTAGGCCTCGGGACCATGCGAGATCGCCGCTACGGCGACGGAGGCGACGATCGCAGCGGCGCCGGCGATCGTGCCGCGGAAACCACGGAAGGGGAGACGGATCGTCATGGTTCCACGCCCTCCTTAACGGCGCTGCTGCGAACGGGAGACCTGGGCCAGTACGGCCTGCAGGCGGGCGGCCGAGGGACCGAAGCCGGACAGGGCGGAATCGATCCGCAGGGCCACGGCCTGGGCCTTGTCCTGGTCCGCCACCCCCGAGACGCCGAGCGCGAAATAGCTCGACATCGCGAACTTGGCTTCGGGGCTGCCCTGACGCGCGGCCTCGTCGAACCACTTGAAGGCCCGGGCGTAGTCGGCGGGCAGGCCGATGCCCTCGGCGTACATCACCGCCAGCACCAGCTGCGCCTCGGAAGAACCGTTGACGGCGGCCAGCTGGATGGCCCGCACCCGCTCCAGATAGGAGAGCCGGCTCTCCATCGGATGGCCCAGCATGGCCTCCAGGGTTTCGATCTGGCGCTTGGACAGGTCTTCCGGCCGCGTCGCCGCGTTTTCGGTGACGCCGAGATAGCGCAGGGCCCGGCCGACGTGGATGAAGGGCAGCTCCGTCCCCATGCGGGTCAGGGCGTATTCGTAGGCGTCGCCGCGCGGGCGGCTCTCGTCAGAGAACGGCACGCCCGAGGCAGGGGCCTCATTCGGGTAGAATTCGAACGGCGGCGTCCACTGCCGGGCCTTGGCCTCGACGAAACGGCTGTACTGATCTCGCCGCGGCGCGGACTTCTCGAAATCCTTCATCAGCACATAGGCGCCGACGTCGCCGGTCTGCACAGCGAGATAGTTGTAGAGGTAGGCGTCGACGTCGTTGCGGGGAAACAGGTTGGTCGCGGCCAGGTAACCGCGTCGACGGCGGTCGCGGCTGTCGGGTCCGCCGCCGCCCCGACCCCAGGCCTCGCGGGCCTCGCGATTGTCCTCCGGCTCGCCGAACGGGCCGTAGAGGCCGTCGTGCAGCCGCGCCAGGGTTCGGAACCCCTCGGCGTCCTGGGTCGACAGGACGTAGACGACGCGGTCGCGCACCGACTCCTGCTCTTCCCGGGTCATCTGGCCGAGCTGCCGGGCCAGGCGCTGGTAGGCCATGTGCCGCTCGAAGGCCCGGCAGTCATCGTATTTCGACAACGGGCGCCAGCCGCCGAAGCCGCCGCGATCGACCCGGTTTATCGGGGCGTAACCCTCGTCGTTGGCCAGCGCCATGGCGTACCAGGTGGCGCTCTCGATCGGGTCCTCGATGTTCTTGTCGGTGGCGCGGATAGCGGCGTAGCGCGATCCCAGCTCCAGCTGGGCGAAGAAGTCGCCGCGGAAAGCAGCCCGGCGCAGGGCGCGCAGCCCCGTCTCCTGGGCGTTGAATTCGGAGCCCGTCAGCGAGGCGGGCCGGGGGCAGGCGTTGGAGGCCGTATCCGTGCGCTGCCAGAACCGGAAGCCCTCGCCCCGGTCTCCGCATGACGCCATGCCGAGGGCGGCGAGCGCCAGAACACCGGCGACCGCGGCGATGGCGACGGGCCCGCGCGACCGGCCTGACCGGCCGCGGTCGGTCGTGTTCGCATCGCCCTCGCCCATGTGTCCTCGCACTACTGGAGCGGGCATCCCCCCGGCTCACCCGTTAAGCTTTGCGCGACCGGGACAGTCCGGTCCAGTTAACTGTCTGTCAAGGTTAACGCCGTTTCGCGACAAAGCGTTGCCGCAGCACGGCCATTTTATGACTGCGCCGAAGTTGTCCACCGGAATCAGCAGCTTGCGATTCCCCTCACAGGCGAAAAAGTCCCTCTCGCCTGACCCCACGGAGGCGCCTATATGGCTCCCGTTGCCTGGAGCCTTGCCCCGATGTCCTACGTCGCCCGCGACGATCGCCCCGCCGACAAGACCGCCCGCTACGCCGAGGTGGAGGAGGAAATTCTCGCCGTCCTGGAGGGCGAGCCGAACCTCGTAGCGCGCATGGCGACGGTTTCGTCGATGCTGGCCGACGCCTTTCCGGCCTTCTTCTGGACGGGGTTCTACGTCGTTGATCCCGGCAAGGAGGCGGAGTTGGTGGTCGGGCACTATCAGGGCACGCTCGGCTGCCTGCGCATTCCCTTCGGCCGCGGAGTCTGCGGGGCCGCCGCACGGGACCGCGCGACGCTGGTGGTCGAGGATGTCCACGCCTTTCCCGGTCACATCGCCTGCGACAGCCGCTCGGCCAGCGAGATCGTCGTGCCGGTGATCGACCGGAGCGGAAACCTGATCGCCGTCTTCGACGTCGACGCGACCGAAACCGCCGCCTTCGACGCCGTCGACGCCGCGGCATTGGAGCGGCTGCTCGGCCGGGTGTTCGCGGGCTGATCATCTGCTAGTCGTTGCGGCATGCGGATCGGGATCGACTTCGGCGGCACCAAGATCGAGGCGGCGGTCGTCGGCGACGACGGCGCCTTCGTCGCCCGCAAGCGCGAACCCAATCCCGGCGCCTACGATCCCGCCATCCAGACCGTCGCCCGCCTGATCGCGGCCGTGGAAGCGGAGACCGGCGCGACCGGCCCCGTCGGCGTGGCGACGCCCGGTTCGGTGTCGCCGACCCGCGGCGTTATGCGGAACGCCAACTCGACTTGGCTGAACGGCCGGCCCTTCCCGCAGGATCTGGAGCAAGCGCTCGGACGGCCGGTTCGGCTGGCCAACGACGCCAACTGCCTGGCCCTGTCTGAGTCCGTCGACGGCGCCGGGGCCGGCAAGGCCGTGGTCTTCGCCATCATCGTCGGAACCGGCTGCGGCGGCGGGGTAGCCGTCAACGGCAGGCTCGTCGACGGCGCCCATGGCGTGGCGGGCGAATGGGGCCACACCTCCCTGCCCTGGCCGTCGGCCGGAGAAGCGCCCGGCCCCGCCTGCTGGTGCGGCCTGCACGGCTGTCTCGAGACCTGGGTCTCGGGCTCCGGCCTGCAGCGCGACCATCTGGAGCGGACCAGCCGCTCCCTGACCGCCGAGAACATCGTCGCCGCCGCCCGGGCTGGCGATGCCGACGCACGGCGATCTCTGGACCTGTGCATCGACCGGCTGGGCCGGGCCATGGCCATGGTGGTCAATCTGATCGATCCCGACGCCTTCATCCTCGGCGGCGGCCTGTCCAACGTCGATGAACTGTACGACGCCCTGCCGCCGGTGGTGGAGCGCTACGCCTTCACCGACGCCTGGAGCGGCGTCATCGCCCCCGCCCGCTGGGAAGACTCTTCCGGCGTGCGCGGAGCCGCACGCCTGTGGCCCTCGCCGAACGAACAGGAGACATCCCCTTGACCCGCACCCTTGTTATCACCGGAGGCCACGGCGTCCTCGGCCGCGCCGTTCTGGAAGCGGCCTTGCCCGACGGCTTGAATGTCGCCCTTATTGACCACGCCAAGGGTCAGGCAGCGCCGGACGGCGTGCTGGAACTGGGCGGCGTCGACCTCACCGACAGCGCCGCGGCGACACAGGCCGTGAGCGCCGTAGTCGAACGCTTCGGCCGGCTGGACGCCCTGCTCAACATCGCCGGGGGCTTCGTCTGGCAGACGGTCGATGACGCCGAGCCTGCCTGGGACCGGATGTTCGCCCTGAACGTGACCACCGCCCTGAACGCCACCCGCGCCGCCTTGCCGCATCTGAAGCGGTCGGACGAGGGCCGCGTCGTCAACGTCGGAGCCAACGGCGCGCTGAAGGCCGCCGCCGGCATGGGCGCCTACGCCGCCTCCAAGGCGGGAGTCCACCGGCTGACCGAGAGCCTGGCCGAGGAACTGAAGTCGACCTCCGTCACTGTCAACGCCGTGCTGCCGTCGATCCTGGACACCGCCCAGAACCGCAAGGACATGCCCGACGCCGACCCGGTAAAATGGGTCCAGCCGTCCGACCTCGCCCGCGTCATGCTGTTCCTCGCCTCGCCGGACAGTCGGGCCATCACCGGAGCCCTGATCCCGGTCACGGGCCGCGTCTGATGCAACTGACGCGCTCGGTCCTGTACCTCCCCGCCAGCAATCCGCGGGCGATCGAGAAGGCGCGCGGCCTGGACTGCGACGTCGTGATCCTGGACCTGGAGGACGCCGTTGCCCCGGACGCCAAGGCGGATGCCCGGCAGGCGGTGGTCGATGCACTGCATGCCGGCGGCTTCCGCCCGCGCGTCGGCGTCAGGGTCAACAGCCTCAAAACCGCTTGGGGCGCGGACGACCTGACGGCCCTGCGCGACCTGAAACCGGCCTTCGTGGTAGCGCCCAAAATCGAGAGCCCCGAAGCGGTGCATGAGGTCGCCGCCCGCCTGCCCGATGGCGTCGCCTTGTGGATCATGATCGAGACGCCGCTGTCGGTCCTGCGCCTCGACGCCATCGCCGGGGCAGGCTCTCCGCTGACAGCGCTGATGCTCGGCGTCAACGACCTCGGCGAGCAGATGAATCTCGTGCTCGGCCCCGACCGGGATCCGCTTAAGCCGTGGCTGGCCGCCATCGTCGCCGCCGCCCGCGGTCGCGGCCTGCTGGCCATCGATGGCGTGGTCAATGCCACCGACGACGCCGCCCGGCTCGACGCCGAGTGCCGGCAGGGCCGCGCTTTCGGCTTCGACGGCAAGAGCCTGATACATCCGAA
>JAAXIW010000123.1 GCA_012270135.1 Brevundimonas sp.
GCCGCAGGGGGCTCCGGCATGCAGGTCGCGGCGTCGACGGCGGGCGCGAAGAAGAAGGCGGCGAAGACGAGTGTCATCGCCGCGATCAGCTTTGCCCATGTCGTCATCGACGAGGTCATCGCGCGCTCGTTACTTCCGTTCTCCAGAGGTGGCAATCTGTTACAAAGTCCACAGGCTTCCGAAACGCCCTGCGGCCCGAGGTCAGCGGCGACATGTCGCGTGCACCAATCCGGCGCGCTGCTATGGTCCTTCCGCCCGCAGGAGCCGCCATGTCATCCCAGAGTTCCAACCGCCGCGCCGCCTTGATGACGGGCTTGGCGATTGCGGCCCTCCCCTCTGTCGCCCTGGCCGTGGGCGCCCGACAGATCACCGTCTACAAGACGCCGTGGTGTGGGTGCTGCGGCGACTGGGTGGAGCATATGCGCGGCGCCGGCTGGACGGCGCGCGTGGTCGAACTCGAAGACCTCGCTCCTATCCGGACCCGGCATGGAATCCCGGACCGCCTCTCGTCGTGCCACACAGGCGTGGTCGGCCGCTACGCCATCGAAGGCCATGTGCCGGCGTCGGATGTCGATAGGCTCCTGCGTGAAGCCCCCGCCGCTCGCGCCCTTACCGCACCTGGCATGCCGGCCGGATCGCCCGGCATGGAAGCCGCCGGCCACGAGCCCTATGTCACTCTCTTGATCCTTGCGGATGGCTCGACACGCCCCTTCGGACGGCACAACGGCGCGTAAGGCGGCCGCCACCGCCCGACCCCTCACTCCGGCCTGGTGACGATCAAACGGCGGAAACGAAGGCGGGACGGGCGCCGTCTTCAGCGGACGGAGCTCTCAAGGCGTCGAGAACGCAGCAGGCGTCGACCGTCGTCCGCCCACACTGATCGAGCACCGAGACGAGAGTCTTCTCCAGCCGTCGCAGATCCGAAATCTTCGCGCGGACGGCTTCCAGATGATCCGCCGCCACGTGATCGACGGCCTGACACGGACCGGCGGCAGGCCCAGTGGACAGCGTCAGCAGGCTGCGGATCTCCTCGTGCGAGAAGCCGAGGTCGCGGGCGCGCCGGATGAAGGACAGGCGGTCCAGATGCGCCCGCTCATAGATTCGGTGGCCGCCCTCCCCGCGATCCGGCTCGTCGAGCAGTCCGATCCGCTAATAGTAGCGGATGGTGACCACCTTGCAGCCGGTGCGTCGCCCAAGCTCGCCGATCGAAAGTCTCTCCGCCACCAGCCTTGAACCTATAGGGACTATAGATCGTATATCGGCGGCCGACACGTTTCCGGCAAGGCTCGCTCCGATGAAAGACTGCTGCTCCCCTCCGACGTCCGACGAGGTCGGCCCGACCTGTTCGCGCCAGAGCGTCCTGGAGCCGGCGTCCGCTCCGGCGGCGCCGGGGTGCTGCTCCGGGCCGACCCCCTGCGCCTCCACGCCGTCCTTTGTCACGACCGCGCCCATCGTCCCGGCCCGGACCCATTTCGCGGGTGATGACTGCTGTTCCGCCAAGGGCAACGAGATCGCCGCGCTGGGTGAGCACGCCGACGTCCGGCGCGTGCTGGTCATCGTGCTGGTGATCAATCTGCTGATGTTCTTCGCCGAGTTCGGGGCGGGTCTGTTCGCGCGCTCCACCGCCCTGATGGCGGATTCCGTCGACATGCTCGGCGACGCCCTCGTCTACGGGCTGAGCCTCTACGCCCTGAAGCGCAGCCTGCGCTGGCGCGCCGGAGCGGCGCTCGTGAAGGCCGCCGTCATCGCCTCCTTCGGCGTCTGGGTCTTCGTAGAGGTGGTCCGCAAACTGATGGGCGACATCACCCCGACAGCCGAAACCATGGGCGTGTTCGGCGCGATCGCCCTGGTCGCGAACCTCGCCTGCCTCGCCATGCTCTACCGGTTCCGGAACCGCGACGTGAACCTGTCGAGCACATTCGAGTGCTCCCGCAACGACGTCATCGCCAACACCGGCGTGCTGATCGCGGCGGGCGGGGTCGCCTGGTTCAACGCCGGCTGGCCCGACATTTTTGTCGGCGGGATCATCGCCATCCTGTTCTTCCGCTCGGCGATCAAGGTGCTCGGCGAAGCCTGGCCTCAGTTCCGTTCCGCGCGGTCGCAGGCCGTCGCGCTCGACTAGAGTCGGTAAGGCTCAGCAGAAGTTGGGGTGTGTATTAATCGCGATTCCTACTCCTCTTGCTTATCGTTACTACCTCGGCCGCCGGGGCGCCGAGAGAGATCGACGGAATGGGCATGGGCTCACAGACGGGCGTTTCGCCTCGATCGCGAAGCCGCCATTGTTCGTCGGTCAGCGGCAGCCGGTTCGACACCCAGGCGGTCGAGGGCAGACCGCCCTGGATGGGGCGCACGTCCCCTTCGGCCCGTAGGTAGGCCAACGCGGCCTTCAAGCGATCCGAGAGCGGCTGAAAACGGCCATAGTCCGGCGCTACGTTGTCGGCCTTGGCGAGGATGTCGATCAGGGCCGAACGGCCCGGTGGCTCGCTGCGATGAACCCGCAGCTTCGTTTCGCCTCAAGGCGAGCAAGAACCTTCAAGCATTAGGAGGAGACAAGGCTTCTAACCCTCACCCTCTCCGGGCCCGATCACCACGACAAAGGCCTCAGGCGCGCCTAGGCGGATGATCGGGAGTGGGAGGTGATGCTGCGGGACGGGTTCGTCCATGGCTCTTTCGTTCGAGTCGGCTTCGGCTCGTTCGATATGTATCCAGTGGATATCGGTGCGGGCGGGGTCGAGCTGGATGGCGCGGATGTCGCCGTCGGCCTTGAGGAGGCGGATGACGTTGATGGCGCGCAGGGTGAGGGGCGCGTTGGGGCCGTAGTCGGGGGTCCAGTCCGGGTCGCACCCGTCGGCCAGGGTCAGGGCGTCGATGAGGCTGCGGCGGGTGACGGGGGCGTCGCAATCGTCGAGCAGGCGGGCGAAGACGGCGCGGTCGACGTAGGTCTGGGGATCGAAGCGGTTATCTTCGGGAATGTAATCAACGTAGTAGCGGAAGGTCAGGATCGCGGGGTCCTGTAGCGTTCCCGGACGGGAAGAATGCTGGATGACGCGATCGGGGTCGGCCAGCTCGACCAGGGCGGTCAGGGGGCCTTCGACGGTGACGCGGACGGGTCCGCAGCCGCGCTTGTCGGGCCGGGCGGTCTGGATGGGGGTGATGACGACCTGGTCGATCAGGTCGCGAAGCTGGTCGCGGGCGGCCTGGGCGTCGCGATCCTTGCCGTCCAGGGCCAGGCGCAGGTCGTCCAGCAGGGCGTCCAGGCGCTCGACCAGGGTATCGGCGTCCATCGGCGAGGGGACGGCGCGCGGCTGGGCGCGGACCTGGCGTTCGAGGCCCTGGCGCTCGGTCTCCAGCCGGGTCAGTTCCTGGCGGAACAGGCGGGCGGCGACGTCGCCGTCGCCGTGACCGTTGCGGACCTGGGCGATGATGTTGTCGATCTGGCGGGTCAGGTCCTTGAGGCGGGCCTGGGCGGCCTGGGCCTGGACGGCCTGGGCGGCGTTGAGGCGCTCGACCTCGGCGCGGTGCGCCTCCAGGTAGGGGGCGATCAGTTCGGGACGCAGCAGGCGGCCCTTGAGGCCGGTGAGGACGACGGCCTCCAGGTCCTCGCGGGCGACGCGGCGGCGGTTGTCGCAGGTTCCCTCGCGGGCCGAGCCGACGCAGCTCAGCTTGTCGGAGACCACAGAATAAGGGCGGCCGCAGACGCCGCAGCGGACCAGGCCGGAGAGCAGATAGTCGGGCCGGCGCTTGTCGCGGAAGGTCGAGGGGGTGGAGCGGCGGGCCTCGATGCGGTCCTGGGCGGCCTGGAAGACGTCGTCGTCGAGGATGCGCAGGTGGGGCACGGGGACGACCAGGCGGTCCGCAGGGTCGGTGACCTTGGCGGTGGAGGTGCCCTTGTGACGGTTGTGCTTGGTGACGGTGCGGCCCCACTCGTTGATCCCGGCGTAGAGCCGGTTGCGCAGGATGCCGGTCCCGGCGTCGCGGTTGCCGTAGATCGCGCCGGGCTTCCAGGGGCCGCCGCGCGGGCCGGGAATGTTGTCGGCGTTGAGGCCCTTGGCGATCTCCAGGGGGGTCCTGCCGTCCAGATACTCCTTGAAGATGCGGCGCACGACCTCGGCCTGGATGGGATCCACCTCGCGGCGGCCGTTCTTGCCGTCCGCCGAGGGGGGCAGCTTGCGGTAGCCGTAGGCGACCTGGCCGGAGATGCGTCCGTCCTTGACGGTGCCCTCCTGGCCCCGGCGGGTCTTCTCGGCCTGGACCTTGAGTTGGCGGGCGTTCTGGCTGGCCTTGTAGGCGACCTCCATGTCGTTGACCGGGCCGGAGGAGACGGTGCAGACGGTGATGTCCAGGGCCTCCATCTCCTCGATCATGCCGTGGGTCCCCGAGGCGCTGCGGCTGAGGCGGTCCAGGTCCTCGACCAGGATGATGGAGAACTCTCCCCGGTCGGCGGCGGCGAGCATGTCGAACAGGCCGGCGCGGCCGATGACGGTGGCGCCGCTGCGGGCGGCGTCGTGATAGGCGCCGGCCTCGATCCAGCCGTGTCGGGCGGCGTAGGCGCGGCACAGGGTGAGTTGGTCCTCGATGGACTTGAAGGTCTGGTGGTCGGTCGAATAGCGGGCGTAGACGGCGTAGAGCGAGCCCGGCGGGGGGAAGTGGTTCATGAGCGGGCCTCCCGGGAGATGATGCCCAGGTCGACCGAGTGGCGCGACTCGATGCGGTCCTGGGCCGCCTGGAAGACCTCGTCGTCGAGGATGCGCATATGCGGCACTTCGATCACGAGGCGGTCGGCCTTGGGGGTGACCTTGGCGGTGGATGTGCCCTTGTGGCGGTTATGCCGGGTGACGGTGCGGCCCCATTCGTTGACGCCGACGTAGAGGCGGTTGCGCAGGATGCCCGTGCCCGCGTCGCGGTTGCCGTAGATGGCGCCGAACTTCCAGGGACCGCCGCGCGGGCCGGGGATGCCATCGGCGTTCAGGCCCTTGGCGATGTCCAGGGGCGTGGAGCCGTCGAGATACTCCCGGAAGATGCGGCGCACGACCTGGGCCTGGTCCGGGTCGACCTCGCGGCGGCCGTTCTTGCCGTCCAGGGAGACGACCTTGCGGTAGCCGTAGGCGACCTGTCCGGAGATGCGCCCGTCCTTGACGATGGCTTCCTGGCCCCGGCGAACCCGCTGGGCCTGGATCGTGGTGTGCGCGGCCTGGAGGATGCGGGCCAAGTCCAGTGAGAGGGTGCTAATCACGAGAGGGCCTCCGGAATGATGAAGCCCGGATCGACCGGGCCGGCGACGGTGTGCACGGCGACGCCCAGCCCCTTCAGCTCCGTCAGCAGGGCGTACAGGTGGGTCACGTTGCGGCTGAGACGGCTCAGGTCCTCAACCAGCAGCACGTCGAAGGCGCCCCGCCGGGCCTGGGCCAACAGGGCGTCCAGGCTGGGGCGCGAGGTCTTCAGGCCGCTAACGGCGTGGTCCTTGTAGACCGCGATCGTCTTCCAGCCCTGCCGGACGGCGTAGGCCTCGCAGGCGTCGCACTGATCGGCCAGGGGATGGGGCGCGGCCTCGGAGGGGCTGGCGCAGCGCACATAGAGGGCGCAGCGGAGGGGATCGGGCCGGGCGTCGGCGTCGACGCCGGCCGCGAGGGTGACCAGGCGGCCTTCGCCGGCGTGGGCGACGACAACCTCGAACTCCCCGTCGGCGAGACGGCCGAGCAGGCGGTCGAGGGCCTGTCCGGCGAGCGGGGTCGGGCCGGGCAGGTCCTCGTCGACGATGGTGACGATGCGCAGGCCGGCGTGGTCGGCGTAGCGGGCGCAGGCCGCCAGGGCGTCGGCGGACGCCTGGGGAGCGTAGAGGGCGGCGCGCTCCGGGGCGTTCATGGGGGCGCTCATCGGGCGCCTCCCGAAGCCTGGGGCTCGCCCTGGCCCAGGACCAAGGCGCGGGCGCTGATGCGGGCGAGCGACAGCATCAGGGGCAGGAGTTGGGCGTCGCCGGCGTCGAGAGCGCGGCTCCGGCGGCGTTCGTCGCGCAACTGGCGCTGACGGCCGCGCAGGCGGCCGAACGAGGCGTCGCCGGGGAG
>JAAXIW010000013.1 GCA_012270135.1 Brevundimonas sp.
CCTGTGACCCCTACGATGTCAACGTAGTGCTCTCCCGCTGAGCTACGCGTCCGCCGAGACGGCCCCGGATCGCGCCGGGGGCAGGAAGGCGCGGTCTATAACCCGGCCCCTTCGCTCTTCGCAAGGCCCAAAACCACCCTCCTGGCGAAGGGCGTCACCGCGCTCAGGCATCGTGAGCTTTAGCGCCCTTGCATCAAGCCGCCACCATCCGCTCCACCTCGCCGACGAGATCGCGCAGGTGCACGGGCTTGGCCAGCACCTTGGCCTGCGGGCTGGCCTGGGCCGCCGACAGGGCGACGGCGGCGAAGCCGGTGATGAACATGATGCGGATGCCGGGCTGGCGGGCGGCGGCGACGCGCGCCACCTCGATGCCGTCGGCGCCGGGCATGACGATGTCGGTCAGCAGCAGATCCCACGGGCCCTGGTCGAGGGCGTCGATGGCGTCGTCGCCGTTCTCGCAGTCGACCACCGAATGGCCGGCCCGCTCCAGCGCCCGCGTCAGGAATCCGCGCAGCGAGTGATCGTCTTCGGCCAGAAGAATGCGCGCCATGAAGTATCCGCCCCGTTTGTTGGGGCGACGCTACGATGCGATCGGTAAACCCGCCATGAAAATCCCCGGTATGGCGAGGCGGCATGGACGCCGGAAGCTGTGGATCGATCCCCGAAACAGGCTAAGGGATCGGCCATGGCGGTCGGTCGGGAACAGGGTGCGGAGGCAGCGCGAGAAGCGCCGTTCAGCCTTCTCGCGCCCAGGGCGCCGGGCCCGTTCGTGTTCGCCTCACCCCATTCCGGCGACATCTATCCCCGCGATATGGGAATGGCCGCAGGCCTCGACGCCGCCAGCCTGCGCAGCGCCGAGGACGCCCTGGTCGACCGGCTGATCGCGCCGGGGCGGACGCGGGGCGCGACCCTGCTGCTCGGCCGGCTGGGCCGCGCCTGGGTCGATCTGAACCGCGATCCGGAGGACCTCGACCCGGTGCTGATCGAAGACCTGGACGGGCGGGCGGCCTCGCCCCGCGCCGCGGCCGGTTACGGCGTCATCCCCCGTCTGACCGGCGATGGTCGGCCGATCTACGACCGACGTCTGACGGCGGACGAGGCCGCGGTGCGGATCGCGCGGGTCCACGCGCCCTATCACGCCGCGCTCGACGGGTTGATGCGGGCGGCGCACGCCCGCCACGGCGCGGCGTATCTGGTCGACTGGCATTCGATGCCGGCGCGGGCGACGCAGGGCGCCGGCGGCGCGCGCGGCCCGGACGTGGTGCTGGGCGATCGCCACGGTTCGTCCTGCGCGGCGGACCTGACCCGGCGGCTGCGGCGGGCCTTCGAGGCTCTCGGCTGGCGGGTGGCGCTGAACCAGCCCTATTCCGGCGGCTGGACCACCCAGCGCTGGGGCCGCCCGGCGGAGGGTTTCCACGCCGTGCAGATCGAGCTGAACCGCGCCCTCTATCTCGACGAGGCGACGATGCAGCCGGGGATCGGCTGGTCGCGCTGCGCCAGCGGGGTGGCCCGGGTCATCGAGACCCTGCTGGCCGACCCGCCCGCGCCCGGCCGGACATAAAAAAAGCCGCGCCCGAAGGCGCGGCATGAAAAGTCTATAGGGAGGAAACGCCCAGAAAGGGCATGACGCCGAAGCGTCGAAGATCAAGCTAGTGTGCGCTGCACAATGCGTCAACCGCTTAGTTCACACCCGCGTTCACGCTGTGTAACGGCAAGTCTCGTCCCGGAGCGGCGCTCGTAACCGTTTTCATCGGTCAAATCTTGCCCAGCGGCTGCGCACCTGCGAAGGACTTCACCGCTCCGGCAGGTGCGGCTCCAGCAACCGGCGGGCGCTGCGCACCGCCCGCGCGGCCGGAGACCCGGCCTGACGCCACACGAGCAGGCAGAAGGCGGCGGCCACGCCCAGCGCCAGCCACGCCGGCCCGAACAGCCAGGCCGCCGCCGCCAAGGCGAAATAATAGCCCCGCACGCCCTGGCTGAAGGCGCTCAGGGCCGGGTTCAGCAGATTGCTCGCCGCCTCGCCCAGCGCCATCCGGTCCGCCTCGGCGTGCAGTTCAGGGGCCGCGCCGATCAGGGCCAGGGCGTAGTTCATCTGGCGGATCGACCAGATGAAATCCAGCAAGCCGCGGGCCAGACAGGCCAGCACCAGCGCCAGCTTCGCCTCCAGCAGCCCGGTCGAGGCCGCCTCTCCGATCGAAGCGACGCCCTGCAGGGCCGGGTCGCCGCCGAACAGCACGCTGCCGACCGCCGCGATGAGCAGCAGGTTGGTCGAGGCGAAAAAGCCGCCGGAATTGATCGAATGGCCCAGGAGCTGGCTGTCCACCAGGCGGATCTCGCGGTGCGCCATCGCCGTCATCCAGACCCGGCGCACCACGATCATGTCGTCATTGAGCGAGCCGCTGCGCCGGGCCAGCACGGCCAGCAACGGGCCGTAACCCAGCCAGCACAGGAAGAAGAGGGCCAGCGCGAGGCCGTCGAAAATCGTCATCACCGCTCCTGTCCGACCGACCCCGAAGTCGTGGCCCGCGGAACCCTTGGGGGCAAGTCCGCCTTGCTTCGGGCAAGTTGCGCGCCTATCACGCCCGCCTCCCCGCTACCGCACTGCACCATAGACGAGTCCGTCATGAACATCGACGCCATTCCCGCCGGTCCGAACCCGCCCTGGGACGTCAACGTGGTCATCGAGATCCCGCAGGGCGGCCTGCCGGTGAAATACGAGATGGACAAGGCCTCCGGCGCCCTGTTCGTCGACCGCTTCCTGCACACCGCCATGTACTATCCGGGCAACTACGGCTTCATCCCGCACACCCTGTCGGACGACGGCGATCCCTGCGACGTGATCGTGCTCAACCCGACGCCGGTGGTGCCGGGCTGCATCATCCGTTCGCGGCCGATCGGCGTGCTGAAGATGGTCGACGAGGCCGGCGGCGACGAGAAGATCCTCGCCGTGCCGGTCGACAAGCTGAACCCCTACTACACAGACATCGCCAGCTACCGGCAGCTGCCGGCCATCCTGGTCGAGCAGATCGAACACTTCTTCACCCGCTACAAGGATCTGGAGAAGGGCAAGTCGGTCACGGTCAAGGGCTGGGGCGACGCCGGAGAAGCGGCCGAACTGATCGCGAACGGCATGCGGGCGCATCAGGAGAAGCTGAAGTCCGCCGGCAAGGCCGCCAACGCCGCCTGACCCGGCGACCGCGGCCCTGCGTCAGGGCCGCTCGACGCACATGGCCACGCCCATGCCGCCGCCGATGCACAGGGTGGCGAGGCCCTTCTTCGCGCCCGACCGCTTCATCTCGTGCAACAGGGTGGTCAGGATGCGCGCGCCCGAGGCCCCGATCGGATGACCGATGGCGATGGCCCCGCCGTTGACGTTGACCTTGGCCGGATCGAGCCCGAGCTCCTTGAGCACGCACAGCGACTGGGCTGCAAAGGCCTCGTTGGATTCGACCAGATCAAGGTCGGCGACGGTCCAGCCGGCCTTCTCGAGCGCCTTCCTCGAGGCCGGGATCGGACCCGTGCCCATGATCGCCGGATCGACGCCGGCCGTGGCCGAGGACACGATCCGTGCCAGCGGCTCCAGCCCCCGGGCCTTCGCGTCGTCGGCGCTCATCAGCACCAGCGCGGCGGCGCCGTCGTTGAGCCCCGAGGCGTTTGCGGCCGTCACCGAGCCGTCCTTCGTAAAGGCGGGGCGTAGCTTCTCCATCGCCTCGAGGGTCGCGCCGTGGCGGATGTATTCGTCCCTGTCGACGACGATGTCGCCCTTCTTCGAGGCGATGGTCACCGGCGCGATCTCGGCGTCGAACCGCCCCGCCTTCTGGGCCGCCTCGGCCTTGTTCTGGCTGGCGACCGCGAAGGCGTCCTGGTCGGCGCGGCCGATATCGAACCGGTCGGCGATGTTCTCGGCCGTCTGGCCCATGTGATAGCCGTTGAAGGCGTCCCAAAGCCCGTCGCGGATCATGGTGTCGACAAAGGCCAGGTCGCCCATCTTGTGCCCGGTCCGCAGGTGCTGGGCGTGCGGGGCCTGGCTCATGCTCTCCTGCCCGCCGGCGACCACGATGCGTGCTTCGCCGAGCGCGATCTGCTGGGCCGCGATGGCCACGGCGCGCAGGCCCGAGCCGCAGATCTGGTTCAGGCTCCAGGCCGGGACCTCCTTCGGGACGCCCGCGCCCATGGCGGCCTGACGCGCCGGGCCCTGACCGGCCGCCGCCTGCAGCACATGACCGAGGATCACCTCGTCGACCTCGCCCGCGACGACCCCGGCCCGCTCAAGCGCCGCGCGGATCGCGACCTCGCCCAGCTTGGACGCGGGCAGGGACGACAGGGCGCCGAGAAAGGACCCGACCGGCGTGCGCGCCGCGGAGACGATGACCACTTCGACTGACATTTGACTGACCTCGGGGAAGCGGCCCTACGAAGGGGGAGGCGTTAGGCCGCAGGAAAGAATTCGTGCCGTTTCTGCCGCATCCCGACGCTTTCGTCACCCTTTCAGGCCGCCGTTCAGCGGATGGTCATGGCCCCTCGCGCACAGTCGCGGGAACGAAAAACGGAGCGAAAGGCTTGATGGGGCCATGCTCATGCGGATGAAGAAGATTCTCGGCCGGGTCTGCGTCCCCGACGAGCTCGACATGATCGAGCACTACCGGACGCCCGCGGAGAAGACGGCCGACCTCGTGGTCCATGTGGTCGGCCTGACCCTGGCCGCCGTGGGCGGGATCGTGCTGGCCGTGCTGGCGGCGCTTTATTCCGGCGTCGGCGCCGTCGTCGCCACCGCCGCCTACGCCCTGTGCCTGATCGCCATGCTGACGGTCTCGACCATCTACAACCAGACCCGGCCCTGCGCCGCGCGTCCGATCCTGAGGCGGATGGACGAGGCCGCCATCTTCCTGATGATCGCCGGCAGCTACACCCCCTTCACCACCCAGCGTTTCGAGGGCGCGTGGGCCATCGGCTTCACCCTGCTGGTCTGGGGTGTCGCGCTGGGCGGCGTGTTCGTCAAACTGATCGCGCCGCGGATTTCCGACGCCTTCTGGAGCGCGGTCTACATCGGCTTCGGCTGGCTGGCGGTGCTGGCGCTCAAGCCGATGATCGAGACCGTCCATCCGATCGCCCTGGCCCTGCTGGTCATCGGCGGCCTGATCTACACCGCCGGCGTCTTCGTCTTCATCAGCCCGAAGGTGAAGTTCCGGCGCGCCATCTGGCACGGCTTCGTCGTCACCGGAGCGATGACCCACTGGGCGGCGGTGCTGGTCGGCGTGGTTCTGGCCCCCGCCGCGCTCGGCTAGACATTCCAGTGCGCAGCGCAGCATAGTGCGGCGTTGCAACAGGATCGGGGACCGCGCGTGGCCGACAGGAAGTCCGGAACCGGCGAAACCGTCGTCATCAAGAAATACGCCAACCGGCGGCTCTACAACACCGCCACCTCCGCCTATGTCACGCTGGAAGACCTCGCCCGGATGGTGCGCGAGGGGACCGACTTCGTGGTCTATGACGCCAAGACCAACGACGACCTGACCCGACAGATCCTGACCCAGATCATCTTCGAGGAAGAGAGCCGCGGCGAGGCCCTGCTGCCGGTCCAGTTCCTCCGTCAGCTGATCGGATTCTATGGCGGCCAGATGCAGGGCGGCCGGCCTTCCTATATTGAGATGTCGCGCGCCTCCGTCAACCGTCAGCAGGACGAGATGCGCGGCCAGTTCTCCAAGGCCTTCGGCGCCGCCCCCGGGGCCGGGCTGCTCGACGAGGCGGTCAAGCGCAACATGGCCATGTTCTCCGAGGCGATGAAGATGTGGCCCGGCTTCAACGCCGCCGGCGCCGCCGCGCGGCCCGCCGCCGCCGCCCCGCCGGAGCCGCCGGCCGCCGATCCGCTGGACGAGATGCGCCGGCAGATGGACGAGATGCGCGCCCAGCTCGACAGCCTGTCCGGAAAGAAGGGCGGCTGACCGTGGCCGACGAGATCCGCCCCGTCGGTCCGGTGCAGCGGCGAGACGATCGCCGCGAGCGCGCCCGCCGCGCCGCCGAGCGCCGGGCCGCGTCGGCGTCCCGCG
>JAAXIW010000071.1 GCA_012270135.1 Brevundimonas sp.
GTTCTGAACGGCGGGCCTTGGCGCCGCCTCCGGCTCCGCGTTAGCCTTCCCGCATGACCGAGACCGACGCCGGACCCGCCACCCTCCATTTCGCCGACGGCGAGTTCGCCGTGCTCAAGGCCGGGCGCTTCGTCGCCTGCGCCGTCAGCGGCAAGACCATCCCGCTGGAGATCCTGCGCTACTGGTCCGCCGCGCGTCAGGAAGCCTACGCCGGCCCCGGCGAGGCGCTGCAGCGGATGGCGGCGCCGTGATCCCCGACCGCCGCGCCCTGCTCGTCGGAGCCGCGGCGCTGGCGGCGACGGCCCCGGCGCGGGCGCGAACGTCCGAAGACCTCGACCTGACCGGCCGGTTCGTCCAGGGCGGACACGCCCTCGGCCGCACCTGGCCGCGGGCCCTGATCTTCGTCGACGGCGAGGCCCTGGCCGCGGCCTCGTCGAACGGGCGTTTCATCGTCGGCTTCGACCGCGACGCGCCGTCCAGCGTCCGGATCGAGGCCCGTCTCGACGGCCGCTCGGCGGGCCGCACGCTCGACATCGCGCCGGGCGACTTCCAGATCACCCGGGTCGACGGCCTGCCGCCCACCACCGTCGAGCCGTCCGACCCCGCCCTGCTGGCCCGCATCGCCCGCGAGGTCGAGCTCAAGACCGAGGGCTTCGCCAGCCGCATCGACGCCGACCATTTCAGGGACGGCTTCGACTGGCCGGTGACCGGCTTCCGCGTCAGCAGCCGCTGGGGCGCCCAGCGTGTCCTCAACGGCACGCCGGCCCGTCCGCACTACGGCATCGACCTGGCCGTGCCGGCGGGGACCGTCATCCGCGCCCCCGCCGCCGGCCGCGTCACCCTCGCCGAGCCCGACCTGCATTTCGAGGGCGGCCTGGTGCTGATCGATCATGGCCAGGGCCTGATCACCGCCTATCTGCACCAGTCGCGTCTCGAGGTCCGCGCCGGGCAGGACGTACGGCGGGGTGATTCGGTCGGCCGGGTCGGTATGACCGGCCGCGCCACCGGTCCGCACCTGTGCTGGCGCATGAAATGGCGCAACCGCAACATGGACCCGTCGCTTCTGACAAGAACCTGAGCGAGTGTAAGCGATTACCTCGCCCGGTGACCGCCAGTCAGTCATGGACCGGTAAGGGTTCAGTCCCTAGACTCACCACATCTGTTCACCATAGCCGCCTCCGCCGGGGCTTTCCGCCATGACTTCGCTCGCCGCCCTCCAGATCCTGCTCGTCGACGACAATCCGCACATGCGGACCATCGCTTCGGCGGTGCTGCAGTCCGCCGGCATCCGCAAGGTGCTCGAGGCGGGCGACGGCGGCACGGGCCTGCAGATGCTGCGCGACCACGCCATCGACCTGGCCATCGTCGACTACAACATGTTCCCGCTGGACGGCGTCGAGTTCACCCGCCTGGTCCGCAACAGCCCCGACAGCGCCAATCCCTATCTGCCGATCATCATGATGACCGGCCACTCGGGCAAGCAGCGCGTCTACGAGGCGCGCGACGCCGGCGTCACCGAATTCCTCGCCAAGCCGATCACCGCCAAGGGCGTTCTCGACCGCATCCAGTCCGTGATCTGGAGGCCCCGGCCCTTCGTCA
Source organism: Brevundimonas sp. (assembly GCA_012270135.1). Taxonomy (GTDB): domain Bacteria; phylum Pseudomonadota; class Alphaproteobacteria; order Caulobacterales; family Caulobacteraceae; genus Brevundimonas. The sequence goes on from JAAXIW010000071.1 coordinate 1,600, forward strand.
AGACGGACGGCTATTTCGGGCCGGATCGCCGCCGCGTGACCCCGCCCCATTTCCGCGGCCCCTACCGGCGGGCCACCGACGCCAATCGCGAACCGGCCACCGAGGCCGCCACCGTCCGCGCCTAGCCCTCGTCCGCCTTCAGCGCCGCATAGACCCGGTCGGGCCAGCGCTTGTGCACCCAGAACCAGTCGACCGGGCTCTCGCGCACCCGCTCTTCGATAAAGCTCGTGATCGCCTGCACCCCGCGTGCAATATCCGCCTGACGGTCGTCGGTCTTCTCCAGCTTGATCGGCTCATAGACGGTCACCCGGAACCGCACCCCCGGAAGCCGGACCGTTGACATCGGCTGCAGCACCGTACCGAACCGCAGCGCCAGCCGGCTGGGCCCCGGCGCGGCATTCACCGGCTGGCCGAAAAAGGTCACTTCCGGCCCTTCCGAAAACTTCTGGTCGTTCATCAGGGCGACCGACTCGCCGCGCGCCATACCGGCCAGCAGTTCGCGCGCGCCATCCCCGCCCTTGGGCGCGAACAGTGTCACGCCATAGCGCGCCCGCGCCGCGATGATCTGGGCGTCGACATAGGGGTTGTTGGCCGCGCGATAGGTGATCTGGCACGGCACGCCCGAGCCGACGATGGTCGCCGCCAGCGTCTCGATATTGGCGAAATGCCCGCCCGCGAACACCACCGGCCGACCGCTGTCGCGGATGGCGTGAAGCCGCTCCAGTCCGACCACCTCGATGCGGTTCTCGGCCACCAGCCGGTCCATGACGGCCGTCTCGGCGAAGGCCCGCCCCGTCTGCTCCCACTGCGCCAGCGCCAGCGCCTCGCGTTCGTCGGGCGGCATGTCCGGGAAGGCGATGCGCAGATTGCGCAGCACCGTCTTCTGCGTCCCCGTCTTCGGCCCCAGCGTCCTCAGCAGCCAGCCGCCGAGCGCCGAGGCCCGCTCGACGCCGAGCAGCCGCATGAAGCCGATGAAGCCGGCGAAGCCGACCGACTCCAGCCGCCAGATCAGATCCTGGCGCAGCCCGACCCGTTTCGGAGTCTCACCAGGCAATGGTGATCCCGCCATCGACCACCAGCGTCTGGCCGGTCATGTAGCTGGACGCCGGCGAGGCCAGATAGACCGCCGCCCCGGCGATCTCGTCCGGCTGGCCGATGCGCTTCAGCGGGGCCGGATCGGTGACCTGCTTCAGCAGCTCGGGGTTCTCCCACAGGTATTTGGCGAAGTCGGTCTGCACCAGGCCCGGAGCGATGGTGTTGACCCGCACGTTCGACGGCCCCCACTCGACCGCCAGATTGCGCGCCAGCTGCATGTCGGCCGCCTTGGAGATGTTGTAGGCCCCGATCAGGGCGTTGCCCCTCAGGCCCCCGATCGACGACACGATGATCACCGATCCCGCCTTCCGCTCCAGCATCTGCGGCGCGACCATCTGGATCAGCCAGTGGTTCGAGACCACGTTGTTCTGCAAGATCTTGTTGAACTGCTCGTCGTTGATCCCCGCCATCGGCCCCGCATAGGGATTGGTCGCGGCGTTGCAGACCAGGATGTCGATCTTGCCGAAGGCCGCGTTGGTCTCGTCGACCAGCCGCTGCAAATCCTCCTTCGAGGCGATATTGGCCGGAACCGCGATCGCCCGCCCCTCGCCATGCTTCGCATTGATGGCCGAGGCGACCTCGTCGCACGGCCCCGGCTTGCGGGACGAGATCACCACCCGCGCCCCATGCTCGGCCAGCCGTTCGGCGATGGCCTTGCCGATGCCCCGCGACGAGCCGGTGATGACGGCGACCTGGCCGGTCAGATCGAACAATTCCATCGTTAACCTCGAAGAGTGGGGAGAATCCGTGCACGAACCCTAGGCGAACTGTCCTGATACCCCGATACTCGGGCGATTCCATCCGGGAAGGCGGAACAACCGTTTCCATGCGCGCCCTCACTCAAGGCTTCCTGCTCTTCGGCTACATCTTCCTGGCCATGACGGTCGGCGCCTTCGTGTGGCGCGCGGGGCTCGGCGCCGGCGCGGGCGCCGCCGCCGGCATCGCCAGCCTCGGCCTGCTCGCCGCCATCCACACCTGGATTTCCGGCAAGGCCGAACGCGCCGCCCTGATGAAGGAGATCGATCAGGTCCGCGACGCCCACCGCCTGCTCGCCGACGCCATGGAGTCGACCCAGGGCGCGCTCACCGAACTGGCCCAGGCCATCGAGACCGGCGCCCTGTCCTCGACCGAACAGCTGTCGGGCGAGGTCCGCATGCTGGAATCCCTGATCCAGCAGATGAGCGAGTCGATCGACCAGCGCATCTCCCAGCCGGCCGCCGCCAACCCCTATGAGGCGCGCCACCAGCAGCAGTCCAACGCCCTGCTTCAGACCATCCACGAGGCTCTCGCCGAGAACCGCGTCGACCTCTACCTGCCGCCGCTCGTCTCCCTGCCCCAGCGCCGCACCATCTTCTACGAGAGCTTCACCCGCCTGCGCGCCGCCGACGACCGGGTCATGATGCCGGCCGAATACCTGTCGATCGCCGAGGGCGAGGGCCTCGTCCCGGCCATCGACAACCTGCTGCTGTTCCGCTGCGCCCAGATCGTCCGCCGCCTCGCCCGCCAGGACCGCAAGGTCGGCGTCTTCTGCAACGTCGCCCTGTCCTCGCTGGGCGATGAGACCTTCTTCCCCCAGTTCCTGCATTTCCTCAGCGAAAACCGCGACCTCAACCAGTCGCTGATCTTCGAACTGGGACAGGCCACCTTCGACGCCCGCGGCGCGGTCGAGGCCCGCAACATGGCCAAGCTGGCCGACCTCGGCTTCCGCTTCTCGATCGACAAGGTCCAGACCCTCGACCTCGACTTCGCCGACCTTCAAAGGTCCGATGTAAAGTTCATGAAGGTCGCCGCCGATCTGCTGATCGAACAGCTGCTCGACCTCGACGGCGCCGCCCCCCTGCCCGCCATGCGCGACATTCAGGCCGCCGACTTCGCCGGCCTCACCCGCCGTTACGGCATCGAGCTGATCGCCGAGAAGTGCGAGACCGAGCGCCAGATCGTCGACATCCTCGAACTCGACGTCTCCGTCGGCCAGGGCCACCTGTTCGGCGAGCCCCGCGCCATCAAGGAAGCCGTGCTGGCCGAGACCGATCCTCCGGCCGACTTCATCCGCTCCACCCTGCGCAGCGCCGACCACCGGAGACGGTTCGGGTAGCGTCCGGACCTGATCGGACCTGACGGTCCGCGACCGGATATTGACGCGCAGCGGCCGGTCCCGGACAAGTCGGCGGTTCACGCCCAGGAGACAGGCATGCGCCCCGGATGGATTCTGAAGACGTTGGCGCTGGCCGTGGTCGGCCTTTCAGCGGCCGCTTTCGCCCCCTCCGCTCAGGTCGCCGAGAAATGGCAGGCCATCGCGGTTCGCGACGACGGACGATTCACGATCTCGCAGGCCAACAATGCGCCCACCCGCGACGCGGCCCGCGCCGAGGCGCTTGGCAGGTGTGCTCGCGAGGGCGGACGGTGCCGTATCCTCGTCTCCACCCCCGGATGTGCAGCCGTGGCCTACAATGAGGCCGAGCGAAACTTTTTCGGGGCCTACGGGGTGACCGAGGCTGAGGCGGTCAACAAGGCCCATGCGGCCTGCTCTGCGGCCGGACTGTACTGCAACAGCCAGTTCACCGCCTGCCCGTTCCCGATGCCGCGCTGAATCAGTAGGCCGGTACGGTCTGCGGCTCCGGCGCCTCACCCGTCGGTTCAGCCCCAGGCGTCTCCATCCCGGCCGCCCGTTCGTCGGCGGCGGTGTCGCTGCGGTCCGGCGTTTCCGGCATGGCCTCGGCGACGGTTTCGTTGGCCGGTTCCGGCTCGGACTGCGGGCTGCAGGCGACGGCGGACGCGGCCAGGGCGGCGACGGCGAAGACAGTGATAATCTGACGCATCGGTTCCTCCAGAGACAGACTGCTCAAACCGGCCGCGCCGCCGTCCGTTCCCTCACCAGCGCTGATAGCCGTCGCGCCAGTAGACCCGCTCGCGGCCATAGCGGTAGTCGCGGTTGTAGCCGCCGAAGCCGTAACCGCAGGGATCCTCCTCCGCCGACAGCTCGCGACCGATCAGATAGCCGGCCGCCGCGCCGATCGCCGCTCCGGCCTCGCGGTCGTCCTCTCCGGCCACGGCGGCGCCGATCGCCGCGCCCAGCGCCGACCCGGCCGCCATGGCCCGGTTGCGGTTCTCGGCGTAGTCGCGCTCGCAGGCCGAAGCGTAGTTGTCGGTGGTGGCGCAGCCGGCCATCGCCAGGCCGCAGGCGCCCAGCGCCGTCATGGTCAACAGGTGTCGCATCGCGTCTCTCCGTCAGACCCCGACCCGGAGAGAACACCCGGGCCATCGGCGGCGTTCCCGTGGGATGTGTGATGGGATGCCGCTGCTTCCTTCCTTTCGTCATCCTCCGGCAAGG
>JAAXIW010000270.1 GCA_012270135.1 Brevundimonas sp.
ACCAGGGCGTCGGCTGCTCCAAGGTGCCCGACATCCATGACGTCGGCCTGATGGAGGACCGCGCCACCCTGCGCATCTCCTCCCAGCACATGGCCAACTGGCTGCTGCACGGCGTCTGCACCGCCGAACAGGTCGACGCCGCCTTGCTCCGCATGGCCGCCCGGGTCGACGCCCAGAACGCCGCCGATCCCCTCTACCGCCCCATGGCGCCCGACCCGGCCGCCAGCCTCGCCTTCCAGGCCGCCCGCGCCCTCGTCTTCGAGGGCGCCGCCCAGCCCAACGGCTACACCGAGCCGCGCCTGCACCGCTTCCGGCTGGAGGCGAAGACGGGAAGGAGGCAGTAGGCAGTAGGCTACAGGTGGACGGGGAAAGCAGAAGATTTGGCATTGGGCGGGCAGGCGACCCATCGCCTCTACTGCCTACTGCCTACTGCCTACTGCCTACTGCCTGCTCCCTCGCACCTACTGCTCGCTCCCCGACCGCCAAAGATTGTTCGTCAGCGGTTCGAGCAGGTAGCTCAGAGCGGTGCGCTTGCGCAGCAGGATGATGACCTCGACCGGGGCGCCGGGGCGCAGGGTGTTGGCCGAGCGGCCCAGCTTGGCCATCTCCTCCGCCGGCACGACGATCTCGGCGCGGAAATAGCTTGCCCCGGTCTCCTCCTGGGTGAAGCTGTCGGCGGAGATGCGGTTGACCCGGCCGTGGATGGTGGGCGGATTGCGTTCGCGCAGGCCCGGGAACCGGACCTCGGTGCTCTGCCCGACGCGCAGGTTGTCGACGTCGTTGGGGCTGATCTGGGCGACGATGATCTGCGAGGCGTCGTCCGGCACGATCTCCATCAGGGTCTGGCCCGGCTGGATGACGCCGCCCTGGGTGAAGATGGTCAGGCCGACGACCTGTCCGGAGGCCGGGGCCCGAACCTCGCTGCCGGCGATCTGGGAACGCAGTTCCGCCAGCCGCGGCCGCAGCTCGTTCAGCTGCACGTCGATCTGGCGCAGCTGGTCGGCCACGTCCTCGTTCATCTCTGTCGAGACGCCGGACATCTGCAGCCGGGCTTCGCCTACGGCCTCGCGCGAGCGCGCGATCTGGGCCCGCAGCGAACCGAGTTCCCCATCCAATTGGGCCGCCGTCCGCTCCAGCGCCCGCACCCGGGTCATCGGCGCGAAGCCCTTCTCGGCCAGGCTGCGCATGCCGGCGAGTTCCTCCTGAATCAGCCGCTGCTGCTCGATATTGCTGGCGATCTGCCGCTCGTAGCCCTGGATTTGCTCATTGAGCTGGGCGATCCGCTGACTGAGCACGGCCGTTTCCGTGGACCGCCCGGTGCGCCGGGCGCCGAATTGCAGCTGCTGGATGCGCAGCGATTCCCGCGCCAGCGCCGCGTCCTCGGGTGGCAGGTCGGCGAACTCCGGCGGGACCGGAATGCCGCGCAGGCCGTCGCGCTCGGCGACCAGCCGGGCCCGCTGGGCCAGCAGGGCGTAGACCTGGCTGGCCACGCCGCGCTCGGTCGCGCGCAGTTCGCCGCTCGAGAGCGTCAGGAGGACCTGGCCGCGCTCGACCGCGTCCCCCTCCGCGACATGCAGGGCGCTGACCACGCCGCCCTCGCGGTGTTGGACCGCCTGCCGGTTGCCGGAAACGGCCACCTGTCCCTGGCCGTAAGCGCCCGCGTCAAGCGGCGCGAAGGCGGCCCAGCCGATGAAGATGCCGAAGAACAGCAGGATGATCACGCCGCCGACGATCAGTTCGCGGCGCGGCGTGTCGGACACGGCGACGGGGTCCGGCGGAGGCGGCTGCGGGGAAGCGGGCCCGGCGGAGGCGGCGCCCGGAGCGGCGGCGTCGGTCATTGGGCGCGCCGCTGGGTCTGGGTCGGATCGGCGAGCCGGGTCACATTGGCCGCCGGCTGGCCGGGCGCGCCGGGCGCCGGGGTCGCGCCCTTGGGCGAGGCCGCCCGCATCCGCTCGAGCACCTCCTCGCGCGGCCCTTCCATCTGGACCACGCCCTCGCGCATCATCAGCAGCCGGTCGACCCGGGCCAGGACCCCGGCCCGGTGGGCGATGATGACCACGGACGCGCCACGGGCCGCGGCCCCGAGGATGGCCTGCATCAGCGCCGCCTCGCCTTCCTGGTCGAGGTTGGAGTTCGGTTCGTCGAGCACCAGCAGGACCGGATCGCCGTACAGGGCCCGGGCCAGGGCCACGCGCTGGGCCTGGCCGGCGGACAGTCCTTGGCCGAACGGGCCGAGCACGGTGTCATAGCCGTTCGGCAGGCGCAGGATCAGCTCGTGCGCCCCGGCCGCCATGGCCGCCTTGACGGCGTCCCGATCGGCGGTCTCCTGATCGACGCCGGTGGCGGTGGCGAAGCGCGAGATATTGTCCTTGATCGAACCGGCGAACAGGCTGGGGACCTGGGGGAGGTAGCCGATCCAGCGCGCCAGCTCGTCGCCCTCGCGGGCCTCGTATTCGGCCCCGTCCAGCCGCACCGTGCCCGCCTGGGGCCTGAGCGCGCCGGCGATGACGCGGGCGAGGGTGGTCTTGCCCGAACCGCTGGCCCCGACCACGCCGAGGGTCTGGCCGGGCTTGAGCGCGAAACTGACCGAGCGCAGCTGGGGCGACTCCGTGTCGGGGAATTTCACCGACACCGCCTCGACCTGCAGCTTACCCTTCGGATCCGGCAGGGAGGTCCGTTCGCGCTCCACCGCCGCCGTGCTGGCGAACAGCTCGGTCATGGTCTTCCAGCTCGCGGCCGCCTGAACCAGGGTCGGCCAGACGCCGACCAGGGTCTCGATCGGGGCCACGGCGCGGCTGAGCAGCACCGAGGAGGCGATGATGGCGCCGGGCGAGATGTCGCCGCGCACCGCCAGCAGGGCGGCGAGGCCGAGGGCGGCCGACTGCAGGGTCAGGCGGAGAAACTTGATCGCGCCGGAATACTTGCCGCCGGTCAACTGGGCGTCGGCCTGGGCGGCGGTGGCGTTGCGGCGCTGCTCGATCTGGCGGGCGATGGACGATTGCCGCATGCCAAGCGCCCGCACGACCTCGGTCTGGCCGGCGATGGCCTCCTGGGCCGAATAGGCCGCGTTCTGGGATTGCATGGCCTTGCCGAGCCGCGGACGGGTGTCGCGCTCGTTCAGCCAGGCGAGGCTGAACAGGACAATGGCGCCGACCAGGGTCAGCACGCCGATGGCTGGATGCAGCAGGAAGCAGCAGCCGAGGTAGATCGGGGTCCAGGGCGCGTCGAACAGGGCCAGCATGCCCTGGCCGCCGATGGCGCCGCGGACGTTGTCGAACTCGCGCAGGGCCTGGGTGTTCGGCGATTTGGCCTGCAGGTCCATGACCCGGGCCAGCACCTTGCCCGACAGCATACGGTCCAGCCTCAGCCCGGCGCGAAGCATCAGCCGGCCCCTCAGCCAGTCGAGACCGGCGAGGGCGGCGAGGGCGAAGACCGCGACGATGGTGATCAGCGCCAGCGTCGTCAGTCCACCGGTTGGCACGACACGGTCGTAGACCTGCATCATGTAGATGGTCGGGGTCAGGTAGAGCAGGTTGACCAGGGCCGAGAACACCGCCGCCCACAGGAAGTGGCTGCGGCACGCCCGAAGCGCCTCGGCCAGGGGCTCCGTGCCCGGTTTGCTGGGAAGCAGGTTCTTCAACACGGAGAGGCGGTTCCTGACACTGGGGCGGCCAGTCTAACGGCTTGGCGCGGCAACAGATAGACGATGGATTCCGAACCACAATCGGCCGTCCGGACTCCCACGGACGGAAGCCGTGCAAACCCCGGTCCAAACGCGCCTGCAGGATATCGGTTGACTCGGTCACACAGTATGCGCCATACACTGTATGACACACACTATGTGGCGAGCAGGGAAGCCGATGATCGTCGATCCGGAATTGTATGAATCGATGCGGCTGGAGCTCCGGCGCGGCTCGCTGGTGCTGGCCGTCCTGGCTCGCCTGCGGGAGGAGCGCTACGGCTACACCCTGCGGCAGGCCTTGGCTTCGGACGGGCTCGAGATGGAGGAGAGCACCCTCTATCCGCTGCTGCGCCGGCTGGAGAGCCAGGGCCTGCTGACCAGCGAGTGGCGCGAGGAAGAGAAGCGCAAGAAGCGCTTCTACCGGCTGTCGCCGATGGGCGAGGCCATGCTGTCGGCGCTGGCTGACGAATGGCGGGGCATCAACGCCTCGCTCGACAAGATTCTCTGAAACCGGGGGTGGAAGAAGACGCCATGGACCTGATCGACCGATACCTGAATGCCGTCGCGGCCCAACTGTCACAGGACGAACGCGACGACATCGTCGCCGAGCTGCGCGACCTGATCCTGAGCCGGTTCGAGGCGAAGGAAGTGGAACTGGGGCGGACCCTGACCGACGACGAGAAGGAGGCCATTCTGCACGAGATCGGCCATCCGCTGGTGGTGGCCGCGCGGTATCGCAAGGGGCCGGACTCGCTGATCGGGCCGGAGTTGTTCCCCTACTGGCTGTTCGGGGTGAAGGCGGGGTTGCTGGTGCTGCTGGCGGTTCACGCTATCGGCCTGTTCATTCACCTGATCAGCGGACCCGAGGACGCGGGTCGGGCGATCAGCCACGCTTTTCACGGCGTCTTCGGCTCCGGCCTGACCTTGATCGGTGCGGCCACGCTGGCGGCGGCGATCTTCGAGCACTACGGCGTGCGGCCGAAATGGCTGACTCAATGGCGGGTGAAGGACCTCGGCGCCTTCGGCCTGTCCGATCCGGCGGTCTGGGGCGCTTCGGTGGCCGGGACGGACAAGGCGAAACAGACCTGGATGCCGCGGTCGCGGAAAGGCTGGCCGGGTGGAGAGTATCTGTTCTCCTTCCTGGCGACCGGCGTCTTCGTGCTGTGGTGGATCGGCGTCATCCACTTCCCGAGGCTGTTCCATGTCGGGCTGCGCGGCGAGGACGCGGTAGTCACCGGCGCACCGATCTGGACGACCCTCTACGGCGCCATCCTGTTCTACGCCCTGGCCCAGATGGCCGTCGACCTGGCCAGCCTGGCCCGGCCCACGGCGTTGCGGATGCGGGCCGCCGCCCAGGTCGCCATCGCCGGGGTCGGCCTGTGGCTGACCTGGACGATCTTTGAGGCCGGCCACTGGTTCACCCTGACCCGCGACGGCGAGTCGGCCCCGATCGCCGGCGACTGGGTGCTGCTCGACTTCGACCGGTTGCGGGCGCTGGGCGACGGCACGCGGGATCTGGTCGGCGTCGCCAGCACCCTGTCTCTGGTCATGACCTGGGTGCTGGCCTTCGTGGCGGTCACCCTGGTGTTCAAGATCGTCGCCAATCTGTGGCGGGTGGTCCAACCGGAGATCCGTCCGGCAGGCTGACAGAACCGTCATGTAGCCGCCCTTCTTCCGCCGGAAGTTGTCGGGCAAGCTGACAGGATGAGCGAAGCCGGAGCCGGGTTGCGTGACGTCTACATCACCGGCCTGTTCGCGAATCTTCCCGGCACGCCGGTGGAGCCGGAGCGGATCGAAGACCACATCGGACGGATCCACGGCCGGCCCTCGGTGGTCGGCCGCCGGGCCCTGCGCTGGAACGGCATCGCGACGCGCCACTACGCCATGGCGCCGGACGGGACGGTGCTGGATACGAACGCCGGGATGACCGCGAAGGCGGTGGCGGCGGCTCTGGACGACGCGGGGCTGGGCCTCGGCGAGTTGCAGCATCTGGCCACCGCCACGACCCAGGGCGATTTCCTCGTCCCCGGCCACGCGGCGGCGGTGCAGGCGGAGCTGGGGGCGGGACCGCTGGACATCGCCAGCTATCAGTCAGTCTGCGCCTCGGCCCTGATGGCCGCCAAAGGCGCGTGGCTGCAGGTACGGGCGGGGGAGGCGGACGTGGCCGTTGCGGCGGGCGGAGAATTCTCGTCGCGCTGGTTCCGGCCGGCCTTCTACGAGGGCACGGCGCTGGTCGACGGCAAGGGCCGGCTGGCGACTGAGGCCGATTTTCTGAGGTTCACCCTG
>JAAXIW010000205.1 GCA_012270135.1 Brevundimonas sp.
TCGCGGGGGAGACGAGGCGTGTCGCCGACGAGGCCGCGGCGCTGTTCGGCGTTCGCCCGGAGCTTCGGCCCCTCTCTTCCTATGATCCCGTTCTGGCCGAGATCGACGCCCTGCTGCCGGGATCCGGCGCACTCGCCGATCGCGTCACCGAGTTCAAGTCCCACTACGTCATTCCAAAGGATCGGCTTCAGGTCGTCATGGACGCCGCGATCGCCGAGTGCCGCCGCCGTACGGCCCGGCATATCACCCTGCCCGCCAACGAGAATTTCACCCTCGCCTTCGTCGGCGACAAGCCGTGGTCCGGGTATAATTACTACCAAGGCAACTCCCAGTCGAAGATCGAGATCAATGCCGACTTCCCGATCTATACGGAGCGGGCGATCGATCTCGGCTGCCATGAGGGCTACCCCGGGCATCACGTCTACAACGCGCTGCTCGAGAAGACCTTCGTCGATGAGCGTGGCTGGGTCGAGATGAGCGTCTATCCGCTGTTCAGCCCTATGTCGTTCGTCGCCGAGGGCAGCGCCAACTACGGCATCGACCTGGCCTTCCCGGGCGACGAGGCCACCGACTTCGAGCGCGAAGTGCTGTTCCCGCTAGCCGGCCTCGATCCTTCGACGGCGGAAAAGAAGGCGCAGTTGCAGGCGCTGACCCGGCGGCTGGCGCGCGCGGAATATACGATTGCCGACGCCTATCTGGCCGGCAGAATCGACCGCGACACGGCCATCGAACAGCTGATGAAGTACAGCCTCGCGGACCGGGCCAAGGCGACGCAGCGGCTTCGCTTCATCGACACCTACCGAAGCTACATCATCAACTATGGTCTCGGCCGCGACGTGGTGCAGGCCTGGGTCGAGCGTCAGGGGTCGAACCGCTGGGACGGGATGGAGACGCTACTCTCGAGCCAGATCCTGCCGGTCGACATCGACTGACCGCGCCGCCTACTGGGCGAGCATCCCGCCGTCGATCTTGAATTCGGCGCCGGTGACGAATTTCGACTCGTCCGAGGCGAGGTAGAGGACGCAGTACGCCACGTCGTCGGGTTCGCCGATGCGCTTCAGCGGGATGCCGCGGGCCAGTTTCTCGTGCGCCAGTCCCTCATCGCCGCCGGCCATGGCCACGAACGGGTCGAGGATCGGCGTCTTGATGAAGACCGGATGGACCGAGTTGCATCGCACGTTCCAGCCGGCCTTTGCCGCCTCGAGGGCGATGGTCTTGGTGTACATCCAGACGGCGGCCTTGGGGGCGTGGATCGCCCCCCTGCCCGGCGCGGGGGCGAGGCCGGCGCCCGAGCTGATGTTGCCGCTCGATCCCGCGCCCGAGGCTCGCAGGTGCGGCATGGCGTGCTTGCAACCCAACATGATCGACTCGACGTTGACCGCCTGGACCCGTCGCCAGTTCTCGATCGTGTCCTGCTCGACCCAGGTCAATTCGCCGCCTATGCCGGCGTTGTTGATGAGGATGGACAATCCCCCCATCGCCGCGGCCGCATGTTCGATGACCGAGGCCCATTGCGCCTCGTCGGTGACATCATGGGTGAAGGCGAAGGCCGAACCCGGATGCTCGGCGTTGATTGCGTCGGCGAGGGCCGTCGCGCCGCCGAGGTTCATGTCCGTGACCGCGACCCTGGCGCCCTCCCGCGCCAGCATCCACGCCATGGCCTGACCCAGACCGCCGGCCGCCCCGGTGATCAGCGCCGACTTGCCGGCGACGCGGCCGCTCACGCCTTCACGCCCATGGCGGCGGCGGTCTCGTCGATAAACCGCGCCATGTCCAGATCGCGCCGGGGCACGCCGCCGGCGTCGTGGGTGCTCAGGACCACCGCGCCACGGTTGTAGACGTTGAACCATTCCGGATGGTGATCGACCTTGTCGGCCAGAAGGGCCACGCGGGTCATGAAGCCGAAGGTGGCGTTGAAGTCCGCAAACTCCAACTTGCGCACGATGGCCGGTCGGTCGCCCAGGTGGGAACGCCAGGCCGGCAGGGATCTCAGGACCTCGTCCACGTCCAGCCGTTCGGTCATATCAGTCGTCTCTCGCTCGCGCCTGTGGTCCCCAGAGCCGTATCGCGCGCACTCCCGGGCCACAAGACGTCGAATTTCGACTCAGGAACGCAGTTGAAAGCTTGAGCGTTACCGAGCGTCGCCATTCGAACGGGGAGCCTTTGTCATGGATAATCTCTGGATCGCCGCGCTCGATGCCGCCGATCGAAAGCGGATCGAACCGCACCTCCACGAGAGGCCCTTCAGCCAGGGCCAGATGCTGTACGACGCCGGTGAGGCGGTCGACGAGGTCTGGTTCCCGATGAGCGGCGTGGTCTCCTTGATGACTCTCGTCGAGAAGGACCGGATGATCGAGACCGCGGCCATAGGCCGGGAAGGTCTGGTCGGGGTCACCTGCGGGCCGATGAACGCGCGGGCAGCCAGCCGGGCGATCGCCCAGGTCGACGGAATCTCCGCATGTTGCCCCGCGGATATCTTCGCGGACGCGCTCGGCCGCAGCGAAGGGATGCGGACGGCCCTGTCGAAATTCACCGAGAGCCTGTTCGCCCAAGTGCAACAGGCCGCCGCCTGCAACGCCCAGCACAGGCTGGACGAGCGACTGGCGCGATGGCTGCTGACCATCCACGACCGCGCCGACGCGGATCGGTTCGCCCTGACCCAGCTCGACATAGCGGGCATGCTGGGCGTGCGCCGCGCCACCGTCTCCGAGGTCGGCTCGGTGCTCGAGAACAAGGGGCTTATCCGGCGCGGGCGAGGCTGGGTCGAGGTGCTGGACCGCAAGGCGCTGGAGGGCGCGTCCTGCGGCTGCTACGCCTTGATGCGGGGGGTGATGAAGGACCTCGGCGTGCCGCGGCCCAACAGCGGGCCTCACTGATCATCGCGGCCATGCTGCGGCCATGCGGACGGATGACGGCGCGGCGGGGACGCGCTAGACCGCCACAATGACCGACGCGGCCGCCTCCGACGCCTCCTCCGGCAAGACTTCCTCCTTCGGTTTCCGCGACGTGGACGCCCGGGAGAAGGTGCGCCTGGTGCGCGGCGTTTTCGACAGCGTGGCCTCGAACTACGACCTGATGAACGACCTGATGAGCGGGGGCGTCCACCGGCTGTGGAAGGACGCGGCGGCGGCGAAGCTGAACCCGCAGCCGGGCGAGACCATCCTCGACGTGGCGGGCGGCACCGGCGACATGGCGCGGCGCTATGCGAAGATGGCGCGGGCGGCGCAGCAGCGGCGGGGGGGCGAAGACGCCTCGGTCGTCGTGCTGGACTACAACGCCGAGATGATCATGGCCGGCGTCCACAAGGGCGGCGAGCCCGAGATGTCGTGGAGCGTGGGCGACGCCATGGCCCTGCCGCTGCCGGACGACTCGGTCGACGCCTATTCGATCAGCTTCGGCATCCGCAACGTGGCCGATATTCCGCAGGCCCTGGCCGAGGCGCGGCGGGTGCTGAAGCCGGGCGGGCGGTTCCTCTGCCTCGAATTCTCGCGGCCCACGGCGGCGGCGGTCCGCAAGGCCTATGACGCCTGGTCCTTCCACGCCATCCCGCGGATCGGCGGCTGGGTGGCGGGGGACCGCGACAGCTACCAGTATCTCGTCGAGAGCATCCGGCGGTTTCCGGACCAGCCGACGTTCAAGGCCATGATCGAGGCCGCCGGCTTCAGCCGGGTGACGGTGACCAATCTGTCGGGCGGCGTGGCGGCGATCCATCATGGGTGGGCGATCTGAGCCGCCGCATCGATCCCGCGACGCCGCCGCCGCCGCCCGCCACCGTGCCGGTCCGGCGTCCGGTCGAGGCCCTGGTGCGCCTGCTCGGCTGGGGCTGGGTGCTGGTCCGCCACGACGCCCTCGTGCCGCGCGAGGTCACACCCCTGCTGCCGGTCTGGGTCCGCTGGATGGCCCATCTGCTGCACGCCTTCGCCGGGCGCGAGGGTCGGGACGGGCGTCCGGGGCAGCGGTTGGGCAAGGCCTTCGAGCATCTGGGGCCGGTGGCGATCAAGCTGGGTCAGGTGCTGGCCACCCGGGCCGACATCTTCGGCGTCGAGTTCGCCCGGGATCTGGGCCGGCTGAAGGACGCGCTGGAGCCCTTCCCGGTCGATCAGGCGCGGCGCGAGGTCGAGCGCTCGCTGGGCCGGCCGGTCGAGGCCCTGTTCACCGACTTCGGCGCGCCGGTGGCCGCCGCCTCGCTGGCCCAGGCGCATCCGGCGCGGCTGGCGGACGGGCGCAGGGTGGCGGTGACGGTGCTGCGGCCGGGCGTCGAGCGGAGCGTGGCGCCGGGGCTGGACTCGATGCGGCTGGCGGCGCGGCTGGCGGTGCGTTTCGTGGCCCCGGCGCGGCGGCTGGAGCCCTCGGCCTTCGTCGAGACCATCGCCCGGGCGCTGCAGCTCGAGCTGGACATGCGGCTGGAGGCCGCCGCCGCCTCCGAGCTGAAGGACATCATGGACAAGGCCCGCGCCGACGGCGGCTGCCACATGACCGCCCCGGCGGTGATCTGGGACGGGGTCGGCAAGCGGGTGCTGACGCTGGAGTGGGCCGCCGGCGTGGCCATGACCGATCCGGCGGCGGCGGAGCAGCCGGGGCTGGACCGCAACGCCCTGGCCGACCACGTGGTCCAGGCCTTCCTGACCCAGGCGCTGGATTACGGAACGTTCCACGCCGACCTGCACGAGGGCAATCTGTTCTGCCACGTCCCGGCGGAGCTGACGGCCATCGATTTCGGCATCGTGGGACGGCTGGGACCGTCGGAGCGGCGCTATCTGGCCGAGATCCTGTGGGGCTTCCTGAGCCGCGACTACGACCGTATCGCCCGGGTCCATTTCGAGGCCGGGTACGTGCCGCCGGAGCATGCCGTCGAGACCTTCGCCCAGGCGCTCAGGGCGGTGGGCGAGCCGGTCATCGGCAAACAGGCCAGCCAGGTCTCGATGGGCCGGCTGCTGGGCCAGCTGTTCGAGATCACCGCCCTGTTCGACATGCATCTGAGGCCCGAGCTGATCCTGCTGCAGAAGACCATGGTCTCGGTCGAGGGCGTGGCCCGGCGGCTCAATCCCGACCACGACCTGTGGGCCGCGTCCCAGCCGGTGGTCGAGCGCTGGATCCGGCGCGAACTGGGCCCGCAGGCCCAGATCCGGGACGCGCTGGAGGAGCTGCGCGACACCCTGAGGGCCCTGTCGAAGCTGGCGCGCAACCCGCCGGAGCCGGCGACCGTTGTGGTGCGCGAGGTCCGGACGCCCGGATGGCTGGGCCTCGGCGTGGCGCTGGCGGTCGCGGCCGCGGGCGCCGCCCTCGTTCTGTCGCTTTGGCCCGCCATCGTCTGAGTTCCGTATCGGAGACGATCCCATGAAGTCGCTTCTGTTCGCCGCCGCCCTCGTTCTGCTCGCGCCGGCCGCCGCCCAGGCCCAGGTCGCCGCCGGCACCCTGCCCAACACCTTCGACGACCGGAACGCCCGGGCCGCCGCCCCGACGCCGGCGCCCGCGCGCCAGGCCGCCCCGGCCGAACTGTCGCCCGAGCCGGCCAGCGAGGCGTCGGAAGAGACGCTGCGGCCCGGCAGCGAGGAGCGGCAGGCCGGCGCGCGGGCCTCCGGCCGGCGGACCGCCGCCCTGGCGCGGCGCGCCCGCCGGCGGAGCGTCGTCCCGGCCTACAGGCGCGCGCCAGAGCACCCGTTCCCCGCCTCCTACGAGGACTGCCGCGCGGTGGCCCGGGCGCGGCCGGGCGTGCCGCTCACGGCGATATTGGTCGGACGCCCTTTGACTGCGCGCACTTCCAGCTGGCTGCGCGGCACGCCTGCCTTGCGGCAGAAGCCGTCTACCGCCGCATCGGGTGCGCCCTGGGGCGGCCCCGTGACCTCTTCGCTCACCGCCTGCGGCGCCTCGGGCAGGTCGCGCGCGATCCCCGCGAGTCGGCGCGGCGTAGACCAGACGGGGATCTCGC
>JAAXIW010000324.1 GCA_012270135.1 Brevundimonas sp.
CCAGCGCGACACGCGGGCGCGCGCCCCGGCGATGGCGGCGACCAGGCGGTCGCGCCGGGCCTCGAGCTGGGCCTTCAACTCCACCGGCCCGAGCGCCTGGGCCGGACGGAGGCGGGACGAGGCCACCGCCCCGGGCGTCGCTTCCCAAAGCGGCTCGAGCGACGCCAGAAGTTCGTCAAGGACGGCCAGCCGGCGCTCGGCGTAGCGCAGGTCTATCCAGGCCTCGCCGGCGGCGATGCGCACCTCCCACAGGGTGGTCGCTGTCTGCGCACGGGCCACATCGACTTCCGCTTGGGCGATATCCTGCTCGGCGCGCCGGCGCGCCTGGCTTGGGACATCTTGCTGAAGGCCGACCTCGAACATGGTCATCATGCTCTCGTCGAACCGGCCCGCCGAAGGTCCCGATACCGGAAAGTTGCTGAGGCCGAGACGGAGGCGCGGGTCCGGCAGACGGCCCGCGGCGATCGCCGAGGCCCGGGCGGCGTCCACGCCCAATTCGCTGGCCCGCAGGGACGGGGCCTCCAAGGCGGCCCTCGTCAGGGCCTGCTCGAATGTCAGGGGCTCGGCCCGGACGGCGCCCGCGGCCAGCAGGCCGCAGCACCCCAGCGCGGCGCCTCGTAGCCAGGCGGGCGCGCTGGCGCGCGCCCGACCGGTGAATTGATTCAACACGACCATTTACTCCGGAAACCCTCCCCGCCGCCATCTGGCCGCGGGGTCAGCTGTTCGAATGGGCGCGTGGGTCCGAGGACCGCGCGGCGCGCCCGCGAGGACAGTCTCAGGGCTGGAGTTTTGGTGGACCTCGAAGGGGAGGGGGCGCCATCCCGTCGAGGCGGCTCGTGATCGGACTATAGGACAGGCCGGGACCCGCGAACGGACGCGATACCGCCGAATCGGGCGCAAGAACGGGCGATATGGCTGTGCATCCCATCTTGACGACGCATTCGGGCGTCATGTCCTTGCACGGCATCTGGTCCCGGTCGGATGCGCCGGCCTGGTCGACCATCATCTCGGCGCAGTCCGACGACATCTCGACCGCGTCGGCAACGACCGGCAGCGGAGTCGCGCGCGCCGTCGTCTGGCCCAGGAAGCCAACGAACGCCAACGCGATGATCGCCGCCCGGATCAGGTTCCACATGCGAACACAATCTCATAGTGCGACGACGGGGGCAACTCGGTGCGAACCTTTGAGGCGCCAAACCTGCATGCCCCGGTGCGCCGAGCCACCTCGCGCCCCGCCCCGCTTTACGCATCCTGCGGCGCGATCCCTCATGTTCGGCGGAATATTTCGGCCGGACGGAACCGCCCGGACGCGCCGGGTTTGAACCCCTGTTCGGTGAGCGAAGCCTGGCCCCTTCAGCCGGGCTGATCGCGAGCCGACTGTTCTCCGTGCGCCGCTGTCCGCGAGCGCCGTTCAGCTCTGGAGCCTACGATGACCAGATTCTTCCGCTCGCCCCGGCTTGTTCTGGGCATGATGGCGATCTTGATCGCCTCCTGCAGTCCGCAAGCCGGGGATCAGGCGTCGGAGACGACTGATGCCAGCGGTCTCGCTCAGGCGCCCCAGCGCGCCCAAACGCCGTTCACCGCGTCGGAAACGAAGATGCCCGAGGCCATGATGGGGGCGCACGGCGCCGACGTCGGCGAGACCTGGGCGCGCAAGATGATTCCGCACCACCAAGGCGCCCTGGACATGTCCGAGATCGTGGTGCGGGACGGGCAGGACGCCGACATTCGCCGCATGGCGCAGAAGACCATCGAGATGCAGACACAGGACATCGCCGAACTTCGACGCTGGCTTGATGGACGGGCGTCCGGCGCCGTCGGACTCCCACCCCAGGGACCGTTCGAGCCTGTCGAGGCGCGGATGAAGGAGGCGATGGCGGCGGCTTCGGGCGCCGACGCCGATCACCTTTGGGCCCGCAAGATGATCGCCCACCATCAGGGCTCGCTGGACATGGGCCGGATCGTCCTCGACCAGACCGAGGATGCGGAAATCCGCCGCATGGCCCAGAAGACCGTCGAGATGCAGACGGGCGACATTCGCGAGCTTGAGGCCTGGCTCGAGGCCCATCCGGAGCCGGCCGCTGGATAGCCGCGCGCCGCTCCCGTCCCGGGCCAGAGGCCGGAGCGGGTGATATGAGATCGTCGGACCCGCGGCGAGCACGCCGACAGGCTATCGGGTCTTAAGCTTTACCGTCGATGATGGAGCGCGGGCCGGTGTCCGGCCCCGCCGGGGCGCTTAGCTTAATGGCGCAAAGCGGCGGATTTTTAATCCGCAGATCGTGGTTCAAATCCGCGAGCGCCCTCCAGCCTCGACGCGACCGGGTCGCCGGGTAGGCGTCCACGCTCGCCTGAGGCTGAAGCGCGGTTCAGCGCGCCGCATGCGAGGACCAGTGAACGTGGGCGATCCGCCATCCGTCCGCCTCGCGACGGAGCACCATCGTCTCGGCTGACAGGCTGTCGACGGGGCGGCCGTTGAACTGGCCCGTCGTCCGGCCTTCGCTCGCGATCCAGGCGCTGTCGGGGCGGGCGCGCGCCGCGGCCCGGGCTCCATCGCCGCCTACGCCCGCCGAGATGGCGGCGTCCGCGGCCCGGAGCTGCTGGGCGGCTCCGGCTTTGGATCGCTCGGCCCCCCCGCCCTCGAAGATCAACACATCGTCGGACAGGAGGGCCAGCGCGGCTTCGGTGTCGCCGTGTTGGAGTGCGGCATGGAAGGCGTCGACGACGCTCGCGGCCGCCGGCGCCGTGCAGTTCCGGGGCGTCGAAGTCCGAAATCCGCACCTCTATCCAGGCGCCGGGGGCGGCGTTGATTTCCACGCAGAGACTATCGCCGTCGCCAATGCCTCGCCCGCGCGCGCAACCGGCCTTCACAAGGGGCGGCTCGGGCGGCGAGAGGAACAAGGCAGCCCAACGCAGATCAGAAGCCCCTTAATTGGCGCAGGGTGGCGCACCGCCGACCGGGCGACAAGCCGGCCCGGGGGAGAAGGAAGGCCGGATGGCGGGGTGCTCCGTGGTGGAGCGGAGAAGGAGAGACCGCAATGAGACCTCACCCGGCCCGGTCCTGGGGCCCGGACGCCCAAAACCGTCCGCCGGCGCCACCGGCCCTGGTTCACGCGGCGCTGGATGATCAGGCCCTGTTGGGCTTGATGTTGCGGCGGGCGGTTCAGGGTCCGCAAGGGGATCCCGGCAAGAACACGCATCGGCTTGCCGGAGCCCTGCTGGAGCGGTTTTCGGGCCTGGGCGCCGTCGTCGCCGCCGAGCCCGGTGAACTGGCGCGCGCGCCCGGACTTGATCCGGTCGCCCTGTCCGATCTCAAGTTGCTGCGGGAATTGGCGATCCGCCTGGCGCGCGATGAAACCTGCCGCCGCCCCGTGATCACCTCCTGGACGGCGCTCGTGGCCTATGTCCGGGCGGCGCTCGCGCATGAGCCCCGCGAACAGTTCCGGACCCTGTTTCTGGACCGGCGCAACAACCTGCTCCGTGATGAGCTGGTCGCGCACGGCACAGTGGATCACGCGCCTGTTTACCCACGCGAAGTCGTTCGCCGGGCCCTCGAGCTTTCGGCCTCCGCCCTGATCCTGGTCCACAACCATCCCTCCGGCGATCCGACGCCGTCGCAGGCCGATATCCAGATGACGCGCCAGGTCATCGAGGCGGCGCGGGTCTTCAATCTTCAGGTCCACGACCATCTCGTCGTCGGCCGGGAAGGGACGGCGAGTTTCAAGGCCCTCGGCCTGATCTGAGGCTGTCATGACCCTGCACCGCATCGTCGCCGCCCTGGGCGGCGAACTCTATTCCGAGGGGCGGCGGGCCAATATCCCCGCGCCCGGCCACAGCGCCCGGGATCGTTCGGTCTCGCTTCTGCTGACCGATGACCGGGTCGTCATCCACGGGTTCGGCGGCGCCGACTGGCGGGTCGTCCGCGATCATCTGCGCGACGTGGGACTGATCGATCACACCGGCCGACTGATCGGCGGGGCACGACCGGGTCTGTGGGGCCCCAGTGCCGATCCGCACATTCGCCTTCGGGTCGCCGCCGAACTCTGGGCCGGTTGTCGCTCTATCCGCTCCGGCGACGTGGCGGATCGCTATCTGCGTCATCGGGGTGTCGACGTCGCCTTGAACCTAGGATTCCATCCCCGGGCGCCGAGCGGTCTACCAACCGTGCAGGCGAGGCCGTCCGGCCCTTGTCGCGCGGATCAGCGACACGGAGGACCGGTTGACCGGGGTTGAACTGACCTATCTGGACCCGAACGGGCGTCGCGCTGCGGGTCTTCGCCTGACACGCAAGACGGTGGGCCGGGTCCCGCCCGGCGCCGCTGTCCGTCTGGCTCCGGGCGCTCCGGAGATGCTGGTCGGGGAGGGGGTGGTGACCACCCTGTCCGCCATGGATCGGTTCCAGCTTCCGGGCTGGGCGCTGATGGCGGCCAACAATCTCGCCGCCTGGACGCCACCGCCGCCGGTGCGCCGGCTGCTGATCGCCGCCGACCGGGGAGCCGCGGGCGAGCGCGCGGCGGAACGCCTCCGGCGACGCCTGACGACCGTCGGTCTGGAGGTTCGCATCCGGCTGCCGGACCCTTCGTTCGGGGACTGGAACGATGTGGCGGTGGACGCGCCCAAAGGGGAGGAGCGAGGGCGCTGACGGGCGCCGGAGCGGCGGGGATGGGCCCCGTGGCCCGGCGGGAGAGCCCTCATGACCGACCTTGTTTCCCACCCCGTCCCGGCCGTGACCGTCGAGCGCGACGAGCGCGCCGTCCGCCTCGGCGACATCGGCATCGCTCGCGAGAATCTGCGGTTCAATGAGCCGCCGGATGACGACATCCCGACCCTGGCCGCCACGTTGAAGGCCGCCGGCCAGCTGCAGCGCCTCACCGTCCGGCCCGGCCGCGGCAGGAAGGAGCAGCCCTGGATGGCGCTGGACGGACGTCGCCGCCGCCTCGCACTGGGTCTGTTGCTGGACGCCGGCGAGATCGACGCGGACTATCCCGTCACCGTCTGTGTCGAGACCGATCCGGCCCGTCAGGCGGCCGCCGTCCTGCTCACCAACACCGCCGTGCCCGTCCATGTCGCCGACATCATCGCCGCCATCGGCCGGATGCTGAAATCGAAGCTGACCGTGCCTGTTATTGCCCGGGCCCTCGGCTACGCCGAGATCGACATCAAGCGGCTGGCCGTCCTGGCCGGACTGCCTGCGGCGGCCCTTGTGGCCCTGAAGGCCGGGCGGATGACCCTCAAACAGGCCAGGCTGTTGGCCCGGCTGAACGACAAGGCCGAACAGGCCGAACTCGCCGAGGCGGCGCTTGACGGGCATGGGTTTCAGGACTGGCGCATCACTGAGCGGCTCGACGAGGGGCGTGTCACCAGCCGGGATCGACGCTGTGCTCTCGTCGACGCGGACAGCTACGGCGAGGCGGGTGGGCGCACCGAGGCGGATTTGTTCGGGGAACTCGCGCCCGTATTGCTCGATCCGGAGATCCTGACGGACCTGTGGATGCGTCGGGCGCGCGCCATCGCCGACGTGTTCGAGGCCGAGGGAATCGCCGTGCATGTCAGCGCCGGACCCGAACCGGACCTCCCGGACGACCTTGAGGCGCTGGGCTATGTTTACGGCGGCCAGCTCCCGGCCGACGACATGGCGCGCTACCGCGCCGAACGGGAGGCGTTCAACGCGCGGGCGGACGCGGTCCGGCAGGCCCTCGCCGAGGCCTGTGATTCCGAGGCCGTTGACGCCGCGATCGTCGCCATGATCCGCGCCCGGGTGCAGGCCGACCAGACGGGGTGCGGCGGGCGGGTGGTGACGACCATGGTCATGTGGCCCGCCGCCGGCACGGGCGTCGATGTTCGCTGCTACACGCCCGAGGAGCCTGAAATCGCGCACGCCGGATCGCTCGACAGTGATCCGGCGGAC
>JAAXIW010000212.1 GCA_012270135.1 Brevundimonas sp.
ATCGTCGTACCCTGTAAGGGGTACCGAGGGTTCGAATCCCTCCGTCTCCGCCAGACCTTTCCTTCAAGAATTCAGCTTTCTTCCACCGGCTGGTGGGTGAAGCCCTTGATGCCGCTCAGGGGGCGCAGGTCGCGTTCGATCTCCACCTCGCTCTCGGCATAGGCGATCAGAAGCCGGGCAAGGTCGACCAGGGCGCTGCCGTGGATGCGCTCGTAGCCGTGGCTGGCGTCGATCCCGAAGGTCAGCAGGGCCGTGCGGATGTCGGCGCCCGCCTCCAGCGCCGAGGCGGAATCCGACCGGTAATAGCGGAACACATCCTTCTGGTGCGGTATGCCATGGTCGACCGCCAACTGGGCCAGCTTGCGCGACAGGTGCCAGTCGAACGGCCCGGTCTGGTCGGCCATGGCGATGGTGACGCCGAACTCCGAGGAATTCTGGCCCGGTGCGGTGGTGCCGTTGTCGATCGTCACCATCGAGGCGACGTCGGGAACCAGCACGGACGAGGCGCCGTGGCCGACCTCCTCGGCGATAGTGAACAGCCACCAGGTGTCGACCGTCGGCGTGCGTTCCTCGCGGATCATGCACTCCAGCGCCGCCAGCAGGGTGGCGACGCCGGCCTTGTCGTCGAGGTGGCGCGAGACGATGAAGCCCGAGTCCATGAACTCCGGCTGCGGGTCGATCGCCACGATGTCGCCGATCTCGACGCCCAGCCCGCGCGTGTCCTGCGCATTGTGGGTCACGGCGTCGATGCGCAGCTCGACCTGGCGCCAGTTGACCGGCTGGGTGTCGACCTCCTCGTTGAAGGTGTGTCCCGACGCCTTGAGCGGCAGGATGGTGCCCCGATAGGCGCCGCCTTCGGAAAAGACGGTCGCCCGCGCGCCCTCGGCGAACCGCGACGACCAGTGGCCGATGGGCACCAGCTCCAGCCGGCCGTTCTCCTTCACCGACTTCACCTGAGCCCCCAGGGTGTCGACGTGGGCGACCATGGCGCGGGCGGGCTTGGAGTCCCGGCCGGGCAGCCGCGCCCGGATCGCGCCGCGCCGGGTCAGCTCATAGCTCAGCCCCAGCCGTTCCAGCTCCCGGCAGAGCAGCCAGACGGCCTCGTCCGTATAGCCCGTCGGGCTGGGCGTGTTCAGCAACTCGCCGAGCCGGGCCTTCAGATAGTCGAGATCGATCGCGGGACGGGACAAGGTCGCTCCTTCTCACTTCAGACTCAAGCGTCGGGCCGTCCGGCGATGCGCGCCGCCGCCGGCGCCGACAGCGGGAACAGCAGGTCGATGAAACGCTCGGCCGTCGGCTGCGGTTCGTGGTTGGCCAGGCCGGGACGTTCGTTGGCCTCGATGAAGGCGTAGTCCGGCTGGCGGGGCGATTTCACCATCAGGTCGATGCCCGTCACCGGAATGTCGATGGCCCGGGCGGCAGCCACCGCGGCGCGGATCAGTTCCGGGTGAACCTCTTCCGTGACGTCGTGGATGGTCCCGCCGAGATGGAGGTTGGCGGCCTTGCGCACCATCACCTCCTCGCCCTCCGGGGCCACGTCGTCCAGCCCGTAGCCGGCCTCGGCCAAGGTCCGCACGGTCTCGGCGTCGAGGGGGATCTTCGACTCCCCGCCGGTCGCCGCCGCCCGTCGCCGGCTCTGATGCTCGATCAGGGCCCGCAGGGTCGAGCGGCCGTCGCCGAAGACGCGGGGAGGGCGGCGCAGGGCGCAGGCCACCACCCTGTAATCGATGACCACCAGACGCAGGTCTTCTCCCTGCACCTGTTCCTCGATCAGCACCGCGGAACAGGTCTTCCGCGCTTCGGCCAGGGCCGCCTCGACCGCCTTCAAGTCGGTCAGTCCCACGGCGACGCCGCGTCCCTGTTCCCCGCGCGCGGGCTTCACCACCAAGGCCCCGTGAGACTTCAGCGCCGCCTCGATCGCCGCCGGGTCGTCGGCGTCGATCCGCTCGGGAACGCGGACGCCCGCGGCTTCGACGATCCGCCGCGTCATCCGCTTGTCGTCGCAGATGCTCAGCGCCACGGCGCTGGTCAGTTCCGACAGGCTCTCCCGGCAACGCACGGACCGCCCGCCCCAGCTCAGCCGGAACAGCCCGCCCTCGGCGTCGATGATGTCGGTGTGGATGCCCCGCCGCCGCGCCTCGTCGACGATGATCCGGGCGTAGGGGTTGAGGTCGAGATCGTCGGTCGGTCCGACGAACAGCACCTCGTTGATCGGATTCTTCCGCTTCACCCCGAAGAAGTGGACCCGCCGGAAGCCCAGCTTCTCGTACAGGGCGATGGCCTGCCGGTTGTCGTGCATCACCGACAAATCCATGTAGGCCAGTCCCTGGGTCGCGAAATGCTCGGCCAGCCGCCGCACGAGCGCCTCGCCGATGCCCGGCTGGGTCGCCTGCGGATCGACCGCCAGGCACCACAGCGACGAGCCGCATTCGGGGTCGTCGAAGGCGCGGGCGTGGTTGACGCCGGTCACCGTGCCGATCACCGCCCCGGTCGCGCTGTCCTCGGCCACCAGATAGGTCAGCGTGCGGTCGTCCCGGTGCGACCACAGGAAGTCCGCCGGCGCTTGGACCATCCGGCGCTTGGCGTAGATTTCGTTGACCGCCTCGGCGTCCGTCTCCGAGGTCAGCCGCCGCACGCTGAAGCCACGCGGCTGGCGCCGGCTTGGCCGATAGGTCGCCAGCTCCAGCCGGTAGGTGTGAGACGGGTCGAGGAAGAGTTCCTGCGGCGCCGACGCCAGCAGCACGTGCGGATTGCGGACATAAAAGGCGATGTCGCGCCGGTCCGGCCCTTCGGCGCGGAGGGTCTCCACCAGCGGTTCGGCCGTCTTGAAGGTTTGGGCGAACAGGAGCCGGCCCCAGCCACAGTCGAGCACGGCATTGGGTCGCGGCGCGCCTTCTCCCGCCTGCACCGGCGGCTTCAGCCCCTCGTGGCGCAGCCGCTTCAACCGGTGCGCCCTGGCGCGGACGGGACGGACGTCAGAGGCCATGCCGCTGCATCCACATCTCGAGGATGGCGACCTGCCACAGCTCCGAACCGCGCAGGGGCGTGATGTGCGCCGCCGGATCGGCGAACAGGGTGTCGAGATAGTCGGGATTGAACAGCCCGCGCTCGCGCGCCGCCTGATTGGTCAGCGCCTCGCGCACCATCTCCAGATACGGCCCCTCGATATATTTCAGGGCCGGGACGGGGAAATAGCCCTTCTTGCGATCGATGACCTCGGACGGGACGACCAGCCGCGCCGCTTCCTTCAGCACGCCCTTGCCGCCCTGGCTCAGCTTGTGCTCCGGCGGGATGCGCCCGGCCAGTTCGACCAGCTCATGGTCGAGGAAGGGCACCCGCGCCTCCAGGCCCCAGGCCATGGTCATGTTGTCGACCCGCTTCACCGGGTCGTCGACCAGCATCACCTGGCTGGCCAGCCGCAGCGCCTTGTCCACCGGCGTCGCGGCGCCCGGCTGGGCGAAATGCGCTTCGACCAGCGCCCGGCTGACGTCGGTGTCGGCCATGAAGGCCCCGTTCAGCTGGCTTTTCAGCGTCTCGTGGCTGCGGTCGAAGAAGGCCTTGGCATAGGTGTCGACCGGATCGGCCGCATCGACCATCGGCGGGTACCAGTGATAGCCCGCGAACACCTCGTCGGCGCCCTGTCCGGACTGCACCACCTTGATGTGTTTCGAGACCTCCTGGCTGAGCAGGTAGAAGCCAACGTTGTCATAGCTGACCATCGGTTCCGACATCGCCCCGATCGTGCCGGGCAGGGCCTCCATCAGCCGCTGGTGCGGCACGAAGATCTGGTGATGCTTCGTCCCGTAGTGGTTGGCGATCAGGTCGGAGTAGACGAACTCGTCGCCCTGTTCGCCGTTGGCCGCCTCGAACCCGACCGAAAAGGTCATCAGGTCCTTCTGGCCCAGTTCGGCCAGCAGTCCGACCACCAGGCTGGAATCGACCCCGCCCGACAGCAGCACCCCCACCGGCACATCGGCGACCATGCGGCGCTTCACCGCCACGCGCAGGCTGTCCAGCACCTGGTCGCGCCAGTCCTCGGCCGTCAGTCCGGCGTCTTCCGGCCGCCGCGTCATGTCCGGCCGCCAGTAGATCCGCTCCCGCGAGGTCCCGTCCGGCTCGATCACCCGGATCGTGGCGGCGGGGAACTTCTTTACGCCTTTCAATATGGTGTGCGGCGGCGGCACGACCGCGTGGAAGGTCATGTAGTGGTGCAGGCCGACCGGATCGATCGCGGTGTCGACGTCGCCCGCCGCGATCAGCGCCGGCAGGCTCGAGGCAAAGCGCAGCCGCTTACCCTTTTCGGACAGATACAGCGGCTTGATGCCGAACCGGTCGCGGGCGATCACCACCCGTCCGCTGTCGCGTTCGTGCAGGACGAAGGCGAACATCCCCTTGAAGCGCTCGACGCAGGCCTCGCCCCAGACCTTCCACGCCTTGATGATCACCTCGGTGTCGCCGTGCGAGAAGAAGCGGTGCCCCAAGCCCTCAAGCTCGGCGCGGAGTTCCGGGTAGTTGTAGATGCAGCCGTTGAAGGCCAGCGTCACGCCCAGGTCGGAATCGACCATCGGCTGCTGCGCCTTTTCCGACAGGTCGATGATCTTCAGCCGCCGGTGACCCATGCCCACCGGGCCGCGCATCACGATGCCCGATCCGTCCGGTCCTCTTGGCGAGAGCGCATCCGTCATCCGCTGAACCGCGCCGGCGTCGGCCGGCCGTCCGTCGAAATTGATCTCGCCGCTCAGACCGCACATGGGCCCTCCTTGAAATGTGGAAGCAGCGTGTAGATATGGTTTGTGCACTAAAGAGTTCAACCCGATGACCGCGCTTTCCGAACCGGCGACGGCCGATCCGACCGCCTCCTTGGTCCGCTCGGTGCGTCGCATCGCCCAGGCTATCGACGTCCGGTCGCGAGAGATTTCGCGGCTGGCCGGCCTGACCTTGCCCCAACTGCTGGTGCTCCAGTCGATCCGCGCGCTCGGGGAAGTCAGCACCACCGCCATCTCCCGGGACGTCTCAATGTCCGCCCCGACGGTCGTGGCTGTGCTCGACCGGCTGGAGGCGAGGGGCCTGATCGTCCGCTACCGCTCGGCCACCGACCGCCGGGTGGTTCATGCCCGCCTTACCGAATCCGGTCTCGCGGCGCTAACCGACGCGCCCGGCCTGATGGGCGCCGATGCGCTGCGGCGTTGGTCCGCCCTGCCGCCTGACCGGCAGCAGACCATGGCCGGGGCCATGGCGATATTCGCCGACCTTATCGCCGGGGCGCCGCGCCCTTCCTGACCGCCCGCCGCCGCGACCCGCCCAGTCGCTGGCGCAGGAAGGCCCACAGGCCGACGCCCCCCAGCACGGCGAGGGCGAGGCCAGACAGCACCGTCACTGATTCATAGATCCAGCCCCCGACCGCGCCGGCGTGCAGCGGATAGATGGCGTGGACGGCGCGCTCGCCGCCGGTCAGGGTCTGGGCGTCGGTGGCCCGCGCGACGCCGCTCGTGGCCGGATCGATCAGCATCGTGGTGCGGCCGTGAGGGGGCCATTCCCCCGGCTGCGTCAGGCGGATCGAGGCCGGCTTGCCCGGCGACGACGGCCAGCTGGCCAGGCGCAGGGTGGCGTCAGGGAAGCGGGCCTGGGCGGCGATGAGGGCGGCCGGCCAGTCGATGTCGCCGGTCCCGACCACGGGCGGCGGCGGCGGTTCGGGCGCGTTCGGGGCCAGCAGGGCCCGGGCCTGATCGTGGAACACCATCCCCGCCCCGGTCAGGCAGAACACCAGCACCGGCACGGCGGTGAT
>JAAXIW010000178.1 GCA_012270135.1 Brevundimonas sp.
TCCCAGGAGGCCGCGCTCTGCCCGCCCGACCGTGACGCCGGTTCCGGCGAGGGCGTCGCGCAACTCGTCCAGGCGGGCGGGGTCGGCGGTGACCGCCAGCTTCGGCTTCCAGCGCCGGGCCTGCTCAGCCAGCCGGGCGATATTGGCGCCGCCGGTCAGGGCCTCGACCTCGAAGGCGCCGGTTCCGCCGGCCTCGGCCTGCTCCATCAGCTCCAGCGTCGAGGTCCCGACCGATCCGGTCGAGCCGAGCACGGTGACGCGGCGCCGGATCATCCGCCGCCTCCGAAGGTCACGAACAGCAGCCGGCCGCAGGCGACGACCACGACCGCGAACATCAGGCCGTCGACCCGGTCCAGCAGTCCGCCATGGCCCGGGATCAGCTTGCCGGCGTCCTTGACGCCATAGCGCCGCTTGAGAGCCGACTCCCAGAGGTCGCCGGCCATGGTCGCCAGGGCGGCGGCGAGCCCCAGCAGGGCGCCCCATGCGGGGCCGATGCCGAGGTCAAGCCCGGCGGCCAGCAGGGCGCCGGCGCCGGTGCCCGCCGCCAGGCCGCCGATGAAGCCGGACCAGGTCTTGTTGGGCGAGAAGCGCGGCCACAGCTTGCGCCCGCCGATCAGGCTGCCGACCAGATAGGCCATGATGTCCGAAGCCCAGGCGATGACGAAGGCGGACACGGTCCAGGCCAGGCCGCTGGCCGACGAGCCGTCCCTGAGCCAGATCAGCAAGACGGCCGGCCAGCCGAGGTAGAGAACGCCATAGGCGGCGTCGAGCGCCTCCTGGCCCCGGCTCCGGGCGAACAGACCGGCGGCCGCGGCGCAGAACACCAGCATGACGAGGGCCAGCGACAGCTGCTCGACATGGGCCGAGATCACGGCCGCGAACAGGCCGAAGCCGACCGCTCCCGCCATAAGCCGCCACGCGGTCGCGGCGCTCATCATGGCCCATTCGACGGCCAGCAGGGCGCAGGCCAGCAGCATCAGGGCCAGGAACCACGCCCCGCCGGCCCAGATTCCGAGCACCGCCGCCGGAGCCAGCACAATGGCCGACGCGGCGCGCAGACCGATGTCCCCGGCCCGAACCGCCATCAGCCGGCCGCCAGGGCGGGCGCGGGCGACAGACCGCCGAAGCGACGGTCGCGATTGCGATACTGTTCGACCACATCGGCCAGCGCCTCCGGGCCGTAATCGGGCCACAGCACCTGCTGGTAGACCAGTTCGGCGTAGGCGGCCTCCCACAGCAGGAAGTTCGACAGGCGCTGCTCGCCGGACGTTCGCACGATGACGTCGACCGGCGGCCCGCCGGCCGTCGACAGCCCCAGCCCCAGCGTCTCCTCGCCGAGCGGACCCGTCGCCTCTCCGGCCCGCACCCGGTCGGCATACCGCTGGGCGGCGTCGACGATGTCGGCCCGGCCGCCGTAGTTGAAGGCCACCTGCAGCAGGAATTTGTCATTGTGCGCCGTGCTCGCCTCGGTGCGCTCAACGATGTCGGCGATGTCAGCCGGCAGGCCGGCGCGACGCCCGAGGATTCGCACCCGCACGCCTTCGCGCTCGAGCCGCTTCAGGTCGCTGGTGACGTAGGAGCGGACGAGGCCCATCAGGTCGGAGACCTCCTCGGCCGGCCGCCGCCAGTTCTCGGTCGAGAAGCCGAACACCGTCAGGCAGCGGATGCCCAAGGCCGGGGCGGCCTGCACCGTCCGCTTCAACGCCTGGACGCCCTCGCGGTGGCCCATAGCCCGCGGCAGGCCGCGCGCCTGCGCCCAGCGGCCGTTGCCGTCCATGATCAGGGCGACATGGCGCGGCCCGTCCGGCGCGGGCTGGGTATCGAGGGGTTCGACGGGCATGACCGGCGCGTATCCTACGGCAAAACGCGCCGTCAAACCTGCATGATCTCAACTTCCTTGGCCTTCAAGGTCTCGTCGATGCGCTTGATGGCCGCGTCTGTGTCCTTCTGGACCTCGCCTTCCATCCGCTTCTGCTCGTCCTGGCTGATCTCCGAGGCCTTCTCGGCCTTCTTCAGATCGTCATTGGCGTCGCGGCGCACGTTGCGGACGGCGATCTTCTGCTGCTCGGCGTATTTGCCGGCCAGCTTGACCAGATCCTTGCGGCGCTCCTCGGTCAGCGGCGGGATCGGGATACGGAGCGTCTGGCCGTCGACGATCGGGTTGAGGCCGAGTCCGGCGGCGCGAATGGCCTTCTCCACCGACACCACCATGCCCTTGTCCCAGACATTGACCGAGATCATCCGCGGTTCCGGCACGCTGATCGCGGCCACCGAGTTGAGCGGCGCCGTCGAGCCATAGGCCTCGACCTGGACCGGGTCCAACAGGCCCGGATTGGCTCGACCGGTACGCAGGCCGGCGAATTCTTCCTTCAACGCCCCGACCGCCTTGTCCATGCGGTCGCGGTAGCTCTTGAGATCAGGCTTGGCCATGGTCTTTTCTCTCGTTCTTGAATGGCTTGTCAGGCTGACTTGGCAGTCGAGGTGATGACCGTGAAGGTCCCCTCCCCGGTCAGGGTCTTGCGCAGGGTGCCTTCCTCCCGGATCGAGAAGACCACGATCGGAATGCCGGAGTCCCGCATCAGGGCGATGGCCGAGGCGTCCATGACCTTGAGGTCCCTGGCCAGAACATCGTGGTAGCTGAGGGTGTCGTAGCGGGTCGCCGCCGGATCCTTCTTGGGGTCGGCGGTGTAGACGCCGTCGACGCTGGTGCCCTTGAGCAGGGCGTCGCAGCCCATCTCTGCGGCGCGCAGGGCGGCGCCCGAGTCGGTCGTGAAGAAGGGTGCGCCGACGCCGGCGGCGAAGATGACCACCCGCCCCTTCTCGAGGTGGCGCAGGGCCCGGCGGCGCACATAGGGCTCGGCCACGGCGTTCATGGTCAGGGCGCTCTGCACCCGGGTCTGCACCCCGATCTTCTCCAGCGCCGCCTGCATGGCCAGGGCGTTCATCACCGTCGCCAGCATGCCCATATAGTCGGCGGTGGCGCGCTCCATGTCGCCGGCGGCCTTGCTCAGGCCACGGAAGATGTTGCCGCCGCCGATGACGAGGCAAATTTCCACCCCCTCGCGCGCCACCTGGGCGACGGCCTCGGCCACCTTGGCGACCGTCTTCATGTCGATGCCATAAGGCTGGTCGCCCATCAGCACCTCGCCCGAGACCTTCAGCAGGACGCGCTTGTAGCGGAACTCTGGCGGGGCGTCGGGCATGGGAAGTCCTTGGGGCGGGCGCGGATTCGGCTTCTTATAGGCAGCCCCCCGCCCCGTTCAAAGGCCTGTCACACGCCTTGAGCGAGGCCGCTGGACGATCAGAGCCGCAGAACGATGGTCTCGACGATGGGTCGGCGGTCCCAGATCTGCTGGCTGGCCTTCTTGAGAGCCCGGGAAACGGCCTGTTCGATGACAAGCTCGTCCTCCAGCGCCTCACCCTTCAGCTTCGTCACCGCGGCCTCGGCCCGTTCGGCCAGATCGTCGAGGGCCTCGCCCAGCGGCGAGTCCGCGTCGCCCGGCAGGCCGATGGCCCGGACGTCGATGTCCGAAACGATCTTGCCGCGCCGGTCCATGGCGAAGCTGACGATCAGGACGCCGTTGGTCGAGGCGTGGCGGCGTTCGTGCAGGGCTTCGCCCTGTTCGGTGACCAGACGACCGCCATCGACATAGAGCCGGCCGCTGGGGACCTCGTCGATGATGGCGGCGGGTCCGGGGGCCAGACGCACCATGTCGCCGTTGCGCGGCGTCACCGTCTCCGGCACTCCGATGTCCTTGGCCAGATTGGCGTGTTCGGCCAAGTGCCGACGCATGCCATGGGTCGGGACGGCGATTTGCGGCCGGGCCCAGGCGTACATCTGGCGCAGCTCCTCGCGGCACGGGTGGCCGGAGACGTGGATGCCGGGATGATCCTTCTCGGTGTAGATGCGCCCGCCCCGGTCGGTCAGCTTGTCCTGCAGGCGGCCGATCGACAGCTCGTTGCCCGGGATGACCCGCGACGAGAAGATGCAGTGATCGCCCCGGCTCAGCTTGATGTAGGGGTGGGTGCCCTCGGCCACGCGCGACAGGGCCGCCCTCGCCTCGCCCTGGCTGCCGGTGCACAGATACAGGATCTCGTCGGCCGGCCAGACGCGGGCCTCCTGTTCCGACAGGAAGGGCTTGATGTCCTGCATCATGCCGACATGTTTGGCGGCGGAGGTGATGCGATGCATCGATCGGCCGGCCAGCGACACGCGCCGTCCGGCCGCCTCAGCCGCGCGGATGACGCTGTCCATGCGGGCCACATTCGACGCGAAGCAGCCGACGGCGATGCGGCCCTTCAAAGAGCCGATCAGTTCGGTCAGGGCGTCGCGCACATCGCCTTCCGACCCCGCCACCCCCTCGACGAAGACGTTGGTGGAATCGCACACCATGGCCAGGACGCCCTCGTCGCCCAGACGGCTGATGGCGCCGGAATCGGTGACCTCGCCGACGATCGGCTGGTCGTCGATCTTCCAGTCGCCTGTGTGCAGCACCGTCCCCAGCGGAGTGCGGATCGCCAGGCCGTTCGGCTCGGCGATCGAATGGGTCATGGTGATGAAGTCGACCGTGAACGGCCCCAGATCAATGGAGCCGCCCAGCGGGATCTCGTTGATCTCGACCTGGTCGAGAATACCTGCCTCGCGCAACTTTTCGCGGATCAGGAAGGCGGTGAACGGCGTGGCGTACAGCGGCGCCTTCATGCGCGACCACAGCCAGCCGAGGGCGCCGATATGATCCTCGTGGGCGTGGGTCAGGACGATGCCGCGGATGGTCTCGCCCTCGAGGAAGGCAGGATCGGGCACGATCACATCGACGCCGGGCGTCGACAGGTCGCCGAAGGTCACGCCCACGTCGACGACGATCCACTCGCGGTTCGCCTCGGGGCCGTAGCCGTACAGATTCAGGTTCATACCGATTTCGCCCGACCCGCCCAGGGGCAGGAAGACGAACTCGTCGCTGGTTTGCTTTTTCATACGTCCTTGATGTGGGTGTTCCGCCGCCAGATTTCGAGGAGGCCGCGGATAGTCAGGTCCGGATCGAACCGGTCGATCGAGTCGGTCGCGCCCTCGAACAGGGAGGCGACGCCGCCGGTGCCGATGACGGTCATGGGCTTGCCCCACTCCGCCTTGATGCGCGCCACCAGGCCCTCGATCAGGGCGACATAGCCCCAAAAGACACCGGATTGCATGTTGGTGACGGTGTCCTTGCCGATCACCCGTTCGGGACGCTGGATGGCGATGCGGGGCAGCATGGCGGCCGCCTCGTGCAGGGCCTGCAGCGACAGATTGATGCCCGGCGCGATGACGCCGCCCTCGAAGGCGCCGTCCGCGGCGACCACGTCGAAGGTGGTGGCGGTGCCGCTGTCGATGATGATCAGGTCGCCGGGATAGGCCAGATGGGCGCCGATGGCGTTGACCAGCCGGTCGGCGCCCGCCTCGCTCGGCTTGAGGATGCGGACTCCGATGCCGAGATCGACATTGTCGCCGATGACCAGCGGCTCGACGTTCAGATAGCGTCGCGACAGGTTGCGCAGATTGAAGATCGACTGCGGCACCACGCTGGAGATGATGCAGCCGTCCAGCTGGTCGATCGACAGGCCCCGCATGGTCAGCAACTGGCTCAGCCAGACCGCGTACTCGTCGGCGGTGCGGGTGCTTTCGGTGGCGGTGCGCCAATGGGCGACCCAATCCGCGCCGTCGTGGACGGCGAACAGCGTATTGGTGTAGCCTTGCTCGATCGCCAGACGCTTCAGTCGG
>JAAXIW010000259.1 GCA_012270135.1 Brevundimonas sp.
GCGCCGCGCCGCCTACGACGCCTTCCTCGCCACCCTCTATGCCCCTTCCCTCCCGCACGGATCTCCCCGCCATGCGCTACCTCCCCCTGACGCCCGACGACCGGTCGGCCATGCTGGCCGCCATCGGGGCCAAGACCATCGACGACCTGTTCGTGGACGTGCCGCAGGCGGCGCGGCGCGAGGGCTTCGTCGACCTGCCGCGCGTGGCGGGCGAGCTGGAGGTCGAGCGGACGCTGGGCGCCATGGCGGGGCGGAACACGGCGGCCGGGTCGGTTCCGTTCTTCTGCGGGGCCGGGGCCTACCGGCACCATGTGCCGGCGACGGTGGATCATGTGATTCAGCGGTCCGAGTTCCTGACCAGCTACACGCCCTACCAGCCGGAGATCGCCCAGGGCACGCTGCAGTATCTGTACGAATTCCAGACCCAGGTGGCCAATCTGACCGGCATGCCGGTGGCCAACGCCAGCCTCTATGACGGCTCGACCGCGATGGCCGAGGGCGTGCTGATGGCGACGCGGGTGACCCGCCGCAACAAGGCCGTGATCTCGGGCGGGGTGCATCCGCATTATGTCGCCGCGACCGAGACCGTGGTCCACGCCGTCGGCGTCGAGACCCAGGTGCTGCCCGCCGCCGTGGACGCCGAGGCCGACGTCATCGATCAGATCGGACCGGACACCGCCTGCGTGGTGGTCCAGACCCCGAACGTGTTCGGCACGGCCACGGACGTGACGAAGATCGCCGAGGCGGCCCACGCCGCCGGCGCCCTGCTGATCGTGGTGGTCACCGAGGCCGTGTCGATGGGCCTGCTCAAGTCGCCGGGCGAGATGGGCGCCGACATCGTCGCCGCCGAGGGCCAGTCGATCGGCAACGCGCTGAATTTCGGCGGCCCCTATGTCGGCCTGTTCGCCTGCCGCGAAAAGCTGGTCCGCCAGATGCCCGGCCGGCTGTGCGGCGAGACGGTGGACGCCGACGGGACGCGCGGCTTCGTCCTGACCCTGTCGACCCGCGAGCAGCACATCCGCCGCGACAAGGCGACGTCGAACATCTGCACCAACTCGGGCCTGTGCACCCTGGCCTTCACCATCCACATGAGCCTGCTGGGCGAGACCGGGCTGCGGCGGATGGCGCTGCTCAATCACGAGACGGCGGTCGCCACCCGTGACGCGGTGGCGTCGATCCCCGGCGTCGAGGTCCTGACCCCGCGCTTCTTCAACGAGTTCGCGGTCAAGCTGCCGAAGAACGCGACCGAGGTGGTCGAGGCCCTGGCCGCCAAGGGCGTGCTGGCCGGCGTGCCCTATGGCCGCCTCGCCCCCGCCGCCGGCATGGACGACGTCCTGCTGGTCGCCGCGACCGAGACCACGACCGAGGCGCATATCGCCGCCCTCAAGACCGCCCTGGCGGAGGTTCTGTAATGAGCACCATGAACACCGTCGGCCGTCCGACCACGCCCAACAAGGTCGAGAGCAAGCCCGCCACCCTGACCGGCGGGCGCGGCCTGCTGCAGGACGAGCACCTGATCTTCGAGAGCGACGGCTGGGGCAAGACCGGCGTCGACCTGCCGGAGCCGAAGGGGACCGGAAGCGATCTGGGCGACCTGGTGCGCAAGGACCCGATCGGCCTGCCGGGACTAAGCGAGCCCGAGGCGATGCGCCACTATGTACGGCTGAGCCAGAAAAACCACGCCATCGACCTGGCCATCTATCCGCTCGGCTCGTGCACGATGAAGCACAACCCGCGCCTGAACGAGAAGATGGCGCGCCTGCCGGGCTTCTCGGACATCCACCCGCTGCAGCCGCAGTCGACGGTGCAGGGCGCGCTGGAGCTGATGGACACGCTCAGCCATTGGCTGACCACCCTGACCGGCATGCCGGCGGTGGCCCTGTCGCCCAAGGCGGGCGCGCATGGTGAGCTGTGCGGCCTGATGGCCATCCGCGCCGCCCACCGCGCCGCCGGACACGGCCTGCGCTCCGACAAGCCGCGCAACAAGGTGCTGGTGCCCACCAGCGCCCACGGCACCAATCCGGCGACGGCCGCCTTCGTGGGCTATACGGTGGTCGAGATCGCCCAGACCGAGGACGGCCGGGTCGATCTGGCGGACCTTGAGGCCAAGCTGGGCGATGACGTGGCCGCCATCATGGTCACCAATCCCAACACCTGTGGCCTGTTCGAGCGCGACATCCTCGAGATCAGCCGCCTGACGCACGAGGCCGGCGCCTATTTCTACTGCGACGGGGCCAACTTCAACGCCATCGTCGGCCGGGTCCGCCCGGGCGATCTCGGCGTCGACGCCATGCACATCAATCTGCACAAGACCTTCTCGACCCCGCACGGTGGCGGCGGGCCGGGTGCGGGTCCGGTCGTGCTGTCGGAGGCGCTGGCCCCCTTCGCTCCGGCCCCCTGGGTCGTGAACACGGGCGACGGCTTCAAACTGGTCGAGCGCGAAGAGGACGAGGCCGAGCAGGCCTTTGGCCGTCTGTGCGCCTTCCAGGGCCAGATGGGCATGTACGTCCGCGCCCTCAGCTACATGATGAGCCACGGCTCGGACGGCCTGCGCCAGGTCGCCGAGGATGCGGTGCTGAACGCCAACTACATCAAGGCCCGCCTCGAGGATCTGATGAGCCCGGCCTTCCCGGAGGGGCCGTGCATGCACGAGGCCCTGTTCGACGATGAATGGCTGAAGGGCACGGACGTGACCACGCTCGACTTCGCCAAGGCGATGATCGACGAGGGCTTCCACCCGATGACCATGTATTTCCCGCTGGTCGTCCACGGCGCGATGCTGATCGAACCGACCGAGACGGAGTCGAAGCAGGAGCTGGATCGCTTCATCGAGGCGATGCGGGCCCTGGCCGGGGCGGCGAAGGCCGGCGACGTCGACCGCTTCAAGGGCGCGCCCTTCCACGCCCCGATGAAGCGCCTCGACGAGACCCGGGCGGCGCGTCAGCCGGTGCTGCGCTGGACGGCGCCCGAGGGGTCGAACATCGCGGCCGAATAGGCTGGTCGCGGGAATGTGAACGACGCCCTCCCTCATAGGCGTATGCTCGGGTCTGCGTAATCAGAACCAGAAACGAGCGTTGGGAGGCGCTGAGGTCATGATGTCACGCGTACAAAAGGGGTTGATCGCCGGTCTGGCGGCCACGGTGGTGGTGTCGATCATCGAGGCGATCAACATGTCGGTCGGTCACTGGGCCGTCGCGTTCCCGCAACTGCTGGCCGTCATTCTGCAGACTCCGGACATCCCGGCCGTCGGCTGGGTCGGCCATTTCGTCGCCGGCCTCGGTCTCGGCGCGGCGTTCGGCGTCCTGTGCCCGAAGCTGCCGACGGACACGGCGGAGTCCAAGGGCATTCTGTTCGCCGTCGGGGCCTTCATCCTGATGGGCCTGGTCATCGCGCCGATCGGCGGGGCCGGCCTGTTCTTCATGCGGGCCGGGTTCGGCACGCTGGCCTGGATGATCGCCAGCCATGCGATCTTCGGGATCGTGCTCGGCAACGTCTACGGGCGGCTGGTGGGCCGGAGCAAGGAAGGCCTGCACATGATCCACGGCGATCACCGCCATCGTCACGGGCCGTACCACGCCTGACGAAAGGGCCCCGCCGTCGCCGGCGGGGCCCTTCTTCCGGATCCGGCCTGACCGGAGCGCCGGTCAGTTCAGGCGCGCGCCGATCTGGGCGATGGCGTCGTCGAGCAGCGGATCGGCCTTCTGGCCGGCGAGGCGGGCGACGAGAATCTGTTCGGCGGCGCGGGCGGCGAGGTCGGCGGCGGCGGCCTTGACCTCGGCCGTGGCCTGAACCTCGGCCTGGGCGATGCGGCGCTCGGCCAGTTCCTGGCGGCGCTTCAGCGACTCTTCCAGTTTCGCCTTGGCCTCGGCCTCCATGACGCGGGCGTCGGCCTCGGCGGCGGCGAGCATTCCGGCGGCCTGGGCCTCGGCCTCAGCCTTCTCCTGACGGATCTGGGCCAGCAGGGCCTCCGCCTCGGCGCGCAGGCGGGCGGCCTCGTCGAGCTCGGACTGGATCCTGGCGGCCTTGGCGTCGAGCGCCCCGCCGACCAGCTTCGGCACGCCGGCGAACACGACGATGGCGAAGAACAGCAGCAGGCCGACCGCGACCCAGAGCTCGGCGTTGGCCAGGTCGTAGAGGTGGGGATTGAAGAATTCCATCAGGCGGCGCCCTTCACGGCTGCGGCGGCTTCGGCGCCCGTCGGGGCCTTGCCGGTGAGACGTTCGACGATCGCCGCGGCGGTGTCGGAGGCGATGGCCGAGACGTTGGACATGGCGGCGTCGCGGGTCTTGCCGATGGCCGTTTCGGCCTCGGCGATGCGGGCGGCGACCACGGCTTCCTCGGCCTCGGCGCGGGCGTTGGCCTCGTCGGTGACGCGGGCCTTGGCGGCGGCGGCGGTAGAGCGCGCGGCGGCGCGGGCCTGTTCGACCTCGGCCTTGGCGGCCTCGGCCTGGCCGGCGGCCTCGGCCTGGACCTGACGGGCGGTTTCGACGGCGGTCGAGATGGTCGAGGCGCGCTCGTCGAAGACGCGGCGCATGCGCGGCGCGAAGACCCTGGCGATCAGCCAGTAGAGGATGACGAAGAGGAAGACCAGGTAGACGATCTGGCCGAACCAGTGCTGGAACTCGAGCTGCGGCAGGCCGCCGGCTTCGTGTTCGCCGCCGTGGGCGGCTTCGGTCGTGGCGTGCGTGTCCGCGACGTCAACCGGATGGGTCGCGTCGGCGGGCAGGACGGGCTGAGCGTGCGTGGTCATCGGTCGCCGGGTCTCGGATAAATCGGTGGGTCAGCCGGAGGTCGGGCCGCCCTGAGGACGGACCCGACCCCGGTCGAGCCGGATCAGGCGAAGTAGATCAGGGCGCCCAGCACGAAGGCCAGGATGCCGAGGGCTTCGGCCAGGGCCGCGCCGACGAACAGGTTGCCGATTTGCGAGCCGGCGGCCGACGGGTTGCGCAGGGCGCCCGCCAGGAAGTTGCCGAAGATGTTGCCCACGCCGATACCGGCGCCGATCATTCCGAGGGTGGCGAGGCCGGCACCGATGGCCTTGGCGGCTTCTACTTCCATGGTTCTCTAGTCCTGTCTGGTTGGGTTGGAAGATTGACTGGGCCAGCCCTAGTGGGCGTGATCCAGGTTGACCACATCGTTCAGGTAGATGCAGGTCAGAACGGCGAAAACGAAGGCCTGAAGGAAGGCCACGAGGAATTCGAGCCCGGTCAGGGCGACGGTCATGCCCATCGACAGGGGCGCGATCAGCAGCCCCAGCCAGCCGGCGGTTCCGACGACCGCGGTCGCGACGAAGCCGGCGAACACCTTCAGCGCCACGTGGCCGCCCAGCATGTTGCCGAACAGGCGGAGCATCAGGGTGAAGGGCCGCAGCATGAAGGAGATGAACTCGATCAGGCCGACGACAGGGCGCAGCACGATCGGCGCACCCATGGGCCAAAACAGCTTGAAGAAGCCAAGCCCGTTCTTCGCGAAGCCGATGATCAGGACGAGGCCGAAGGTGATGATGGCGAAGGTGCCGGTGACCGCCAGTTGCGAGGTGGCGGTGAACGACAGGAACATGCCCAGCAGGTTCATCCCGAGGATGAAGGTGAAGACGGTGAAGACGAACGGGAAATACATCTTGACGTCGTGACCGCTGAACGAGTCGGTCAAGCCGTCGATCATGCCGAACAGGGTCTCGCCCGCCGCCTGGAACCGGCCCGGCACCACCCTGGCCCCCGAGGTGACGAG
>JAAXIW010000142.1 GCA_012270135.1 Brevundimonas sp.
ACGACGCCGAGGCCCTGCTGAAAAGGCCGGACCCATGGGACGATTTTCGGGCCGCCGCCGTCAGCCTCAAACCGGCGCTGAGGAAGGTGCTCTAGGCCGCCTTCTTCTTCGCCGGCGACTTCTTCTTCGCGGCGGCCTTCTTCGCCGGGGCCTTGCGCCCGCCGCCCGCCGAACCCTTCAGGCTGTTGCGCAGCGCCTCCATCAGATCGACCACATTGGTGTCGTCCGGCTCGGGCGCCTCGACCAGACCCTTGCCGCCCTTCTGCCTCGCCTTGATCATCGCCTTCAGGGCCTCGTCGTAGCGGTCCTTGAACTGGCTCGGATCGAACTCCGCCTCCTTCTGGCCGATGATGCGAGTGGCGATCTCGACCATGTCCTTGTCGGCCTTCACCTCGGGGATGTCGTCGAAATAGTCGTCGGCCTCACGCACCTCGTCATGGGCCCGCAGCGAGTACGCCACCAGTCCCTTGCCGCGCACCTCCAGGGCGATCTGCCGCTCCCGGCCGCGCAGCACCAGACAGCCGATGGCGATCTTGCCCGCCGCCTTCATGGCGTCCCGGATGACCGCGAAGGCCTCGGCCCCGACGCCCTTTTCCGGCACAACATAGAAGGGATCGTTCCAGTACAGCCGGTCGATGTCGTCCTCGTCGACGAACTGATCGATCGAAATGGTGCGCGTCGATTCCAGCTTCACCTTGTCGAAGTCCTCATCGTCGAACAGCACATATTCGTCCTTCGACACCTCATAGCCCTTGACCAGATCCGACCGCTCGACCGGCCCGGCGTCGGGATCGGTCGGCACCATGCGGATGCGGTTGTTGGTCTCCGGATTGATCAGGTGGAAGCTGACATGGCTCGCCGACGACGTCGCCGTGTAGAGCGCCACCGGGCACGTCACCAGCGACAGCTTCAGATGCCCCTGCCAGGTCGGTCTCGCAGCCATGATCGGCTCCTTGTCCAAAGTCCGGGGAGTCGAACGCCGCAGGCCCGGGAATCGTTCAGGGCGCCTCGGACAGGGTGGCGGCCAGCGCCTGCGACAGGCTTTCGATGCCATAGGGCTTGGGCAGCAGGCGGAAGGCCTCGCCGGTCGCCGCCGAGGCCGCCTCGCTGAAGCCGGTGGTCAGCAGCACCGGCGTCTCCGGCATCCGCCGCCGCACCTCCTGAGCCAGCCCCAGACCGTCCATCCCACCGGGCATGACCATGTCCGAGAACACCAGGTCGAAGGCGGGGTCCTTCTCCAGCGTCTTGAGCGCTTCGGCGGCGCTGGCGACGCGGACATGACGGTAACCGAGGTCGACCAGCATATGGCCGACGCCGGCGGCGACCGCGTCGTCGTCCTCGACCAGCAACAGCCGCCCGCCGCCCTTGCGCCGCGGCGGGGCGTCCCCGACGGGAAGATCTTTTTCAGGCCCGGCGGCCGAGGGCGTCTTGCGAGTGCGCGGCAAACAGATGGTGAAGGTCGTGCCCTCGCCCTCGCGTGATTCCACAGTGATTTCGCCGCCCGAGGCGCGCACGAAGCCATAGACCTGCGAGAGGCCAAGACCCGTGCCGCGGCCGACTTCCTTGGTGGTGAAGAATGGCTCGAAGACACGCGACGCAACCACGTCCGACATGCCGGCGCCGGTGTCCTCCACCTTCAGGCAGACCCGGTCCGCCGCCTCGGCCTCGCCGGGCAGATTGCCGCCCGACACCGTCAGCCGACCGCCGTGGGGCATGGCGTCGCGGGCGTTGACCGCCAGGTTCAGCAGCGCCAGCTCCATTTCTCCGGGGTCGGCCTCGACCGGCCACAGATCCTCCGGCAGGTCCAGCCTGACCTCGATATCCTCGCGCAGCGAACGCTCCAGCAGGAACCGCAGCCCTTCGATATGGCCGCGCAGATCCAGCGCCTCGGCCTTGAGCGGCGAGCGCCGCGCGAAGGCCAGCAGCTGCCGGGTCAGGGCTGCGCCGCGTTCGACCGCCTGTTTGACGCCGGCGACCAGCGTCCCGCGCCGTTTCGGATCCTCGGTCCGGTCGAGCAGCTCGATGCCGCTGGAGGCCACCATCAGCAGATTGTTGAAATCATGGGCGATACCACCCGTCAGCCGACCGATGGCCTCCATCTTCTGGCTCTGGCGCAGCGCTTCCTCGGCCTTCTCCCGCTCCACCATCTGCTGCTGAAGCAGGCCGTTGGCGCGGACCAGTTCCGCCGCGCGCTCGGCCAGCTGCCGGTTGGCCCGGCGCAACGCGCCCTGGGCCACGGCCAGGACGCCCACGACCAACGCCGCCAGACCCAGCACCAGCAGCAGTCCGGCATAGCGGCTGAACCGCTGCGCGGCGGGCATCTCCACCACGCGCAGCCGCGCCGTGCCGAGCGTCTGTCCGCCCTGTTCGACCGGGCGAACCACATACAGTCGCCCATCCTGGAAGACCGTCGTCCGGTCCCGCGGCGTCGCGACCGGCGGGATGATTTCCCCCTGCCGCGCGAAACTGGCGAGAAGGCGGTTGTTCTCGTCGTAGATCGCGGCCGCGAGCACGTTCGGATTGACCTGGACCGCGTCGACATAGTCCTGCGCGGCCCGGGCGTCGTCGAAGGCCAGGGCGCCGCTGACCGCCGAGGCCAGCAGGTCGGCCTGCGCGCCCGCTTCACGCGCGGTCTGGAGTTTCAGGGAGCGTTCGCTCGAGACGGCGATGGCCACTCCGGCGACCAGCAGGATAAGCAGGGATGCCAGGGCCACGATAGGAAAGCGGCTGGAGCGGAGGCGGGCGAACCACGGCATGTCGTCAGCCCCCCCGCACGCTGAGAGCCAGGTTGAGCAGCCGCGAGCTGATCGAAAGTCGGCTGCGCGAAGCCGCCTGCAGATCGATGTGGAACCGCACACGGTCGGCGCTGACGACGAAATGGATCATCCCCCGGTCGGACGACACGGCGCCGTCGGTGACCAGAAGGATCGGCCGTTGGCCCGACGGGACCAGGGCTCCGCCACCCCGTCCGACGTAGAGGATGTGGCAGCCGGCGGCGGCATCCACCGTTCCCGGTCGCCGGACGGCCAGCGGGCGGCCGTACGCGGTCTGGGCGTGGGCGGCGCGCTCGAGGGCGTCGTTAAAGGGATCCCGGCCGACGACACAGATGACCATGGGAGACCGGCTGTCGGCGAAGGACTGCGACGGCCATTCGACGAAGGCCGCGAACCGCACCAGATAGTTGGCCTTGACCGAATATTCGAGGTCCGTCTGGAGGGGCGTGGTCGCCGCGAGACACTGGAGGGCCAGGCTCCAGACCAGGGCGGCGAGCGCCAGTATGGAGCCTCGCTCCAGGTTCATTTCAGAAGCTCACCTGGAGGGCGCCGAAGATGCTGCGCCCGAAGGCCCGGGCGCGGGCGGGATCGCCCGTCTCCACCCGGTCGTCCTCGATCAGGTTTCGGCCGGTCAGCGACAGCTCCAGCTGGTCGGTCAGCCGCCAGCCCAGCCGGACGTCGGCTTCGACATAACTGTCCACGGTGGCGAGGTCATCGACGGCGCGCAGAGAGAGATCCAGCTCGACCGCGTCCGTCAGGTCGTGCTGCGAATGCAGCAGCACCTGATAATCCGGGTCGTCGCCGATCGAGACCAGGCCGCTGATGTCGTCCAGGGTCGGCGTCCCGTTATAGTCCTTGGTGAGGGTGCTGATCCCGGCGCTGAGCCGCCAGGTGGGCGAGACATCGTAGCTGCCCCACGCTTCGACGCCCCATGTTTCGGCCTCGCCATTGTTGCTCAGGTTCAATGGAAAGAAGGTCGCCGGGGTGATCGAGACCGTCCGCAGGTCGTCATAGACGTTGTAGAACCCGTTGATCGAGAACGATATATTGGGGCGCGGATTGGCCCGATAGCCGAGCTCGTACGCCGTCACCGTTTCGGACCGGAAATTCGCCCCGACCAGGAAGCCGGGCAGGGTCAGGTCGCGCTCGATGCGGTTCGGGGTCCGGCTGGCCCGGCTTACGGCTCCCCACAGCAGGTCGCCGCCCGGTCGTTGCCACGCCAGCCTGATGTTGGGCAGAAACTCCTGGCCCGAGAAGCTGTTGTCCTCGAACTTGGCGCCGACCGTCAGGGTCACGCCTTCGCCGAGCGTGATCTGGTCCTGAACAAAGATGTTGGTGAGGGTCAGCGTCCGGTCGGGGGGGACGAGCGAGGCCCCGCCCGGGGGCGCGGAGAAGCGGGAATCGATCACCCTGTGGCCGGCGCCGAACACCAGTCGATGCCGCCCCATATCCATGGCGTGCTGTACGGACAGGTCCCAGGTGTCGGACCGCTCCAGCGTGGTCGGCTCTTCCCGCTCGAACCTGTCGTAATAGGCCTGAACCTGCATTTCGCCGCCGAGCATCGGCCGGGACCAGCGCCCCAGAAAATTGCCGCCGCGCACATGCGTTTCCGTGCCCAGAAGGTCCTCGTTGACCGCCACCTGATTGTCGAACACATCGCCCTGCAGGGTCAGCCGGTCCTCGCCCAGCGCCCAGTCCGCCCGGGCGCCGGCCCTTGCGCCCTCGGCGTCGTCATTGGCCTCGAGCCCGGTCAGGGAGCGGCTCTCGCCGCGGACATGGCCGGTCAGATAGGCCCGCCATGCGCCGTTCGCGCCGAGATCGCCCCCGTGCCGGATGGCGTAGGTCGCATCGTCATCGCCGGCGCCGGCGCTGATCAGCGTGCCGCGCGTCTCCGC
Organism: Brevundimonas sp.; assembly: GCA_012270135.1. Classification (GTDB taxonomy): domain Bacteria; phylum Pseudomonadota; class Alphaproteobacteria; order Caulobacterales; family Caulobacteraceae; genus Brevundimonas. Next base: position 4,670 of record JAAXIW010000142.1, read on the forward strand.
CGCGGGCCGGGTGATGATGTTGATCACCCCGTTCATGGCGTTCGAGCCGTAGAGCGCGCCGCCCGGCCCGCTGATCACCTCGATCCTCTCGATGTCCTCCAGCATCAGGTCGCGGGCGTCCCAGAACACGCCCGAGCTCAGGGTCGAATAGATGCTGCGCCCGTCCACGAGCACCAGCAGCTTGTTGGAGGTCTCGTAGCCGTTGAACCCGCGGGCGGTGATCGCATAGTCCACCGCGTTGACCCGCTGCACGTTCAGATTTGGCGCGAGCCTGAGCACCTCGGGCAGACTGGTCGCACCGGAGCGGCGGATATCCTCGGCGGAGATCACATAGATCGCGGCCGCCGCGTCGGCCAGCGCCTCGGGCCGACGAGATACCGAGGTCACCTCGACCATCGACAGCTCTTCCAGCGACAGCCGCGCCAGGTCCTGGTCGCTTGGCGCGCCACCCATCGTCTGCCGCATGGCTCCGGTCGGAGCCTCGACCGCCAGGATCGCCGGTTCTTCCGCCCGAACCGCGCCGGGCAGGACGAGAAATACCGCAGCGGCGACCCCCCGCCGGAACTGTCGCATCAATACCTCCCCCGTCGCTTCCCTGCGATCGGCTGCAACGCTTGTCCGGTCAATCGGTTGCCGAAGAGCGACCGGCTTCGAGCCCGTCTGGCGGCCGTCCTCCCGTTCCGCCTAAGCCCTCCCCGGAATCCTGCTTCATGTCGTCGCGAAGCTGCGCGACAGCTTGCGGGCCAGTTCCGCCTGCACGAACGGCTTGTGCACGATCTGATGATCCTCGACCCCGGTCAGCGCCCCGACGTCGGCATAGCCGGTGGCGAACAGGATCGGCACCCGGGGTCGCCGCAAACGCAATTCCCGCGCCAGGTCGGCGCCGTTCATGCCCGGCATGGCGAAGTCCAGCACCACGGCGCTGATCTCGTCGTGACGTTCGATCAGCTCGAGCGCCGCCCCGCCGCTGCCGGCCTCCACGACATTGTAGCCGAGATCGGCCAGCAGCCCCGCCGTGACCTCGCGCACCGCGTCGTCGTCGTCGACCACCAGAACCACC
>JAAXIW010000338.1 GCA_012270135.1 Brevundimonas sp.
GAACAGCACCTCGGCGCCCTGCAGCATCATCGCGCGGGCGGTTTCGGGGTACCACTGGTCCCAGCAAATGCCGACGCCGACCCGGCCATAGCGGGTGTTCCAGACCTTGAAGCCGGTGTCGCCGGGCCGGAAATAGTATTTTTCCTGATAGCCGGGGCCGTCGGGAATGTGGCTCTTGCGGTAGACGCCGAGGGCGGCGCCATCGGCGTCCAGCATGACCATGCTGTTGAAATAATGGGGCCCCTCGCGCTCGAAGATCGAGACGGGGATGGCCACGCCCAGTTCGGCGGCGACGGGCTGCAGGGCGGTGACGCAGGGATGCTCGCGCCACGGATAGGCGGTGGCGAACCACTTTTCCTCCTGGCTGACGCAGAAGTACGGGCCCTGGAACAGTTCCGACGGCAGGATCACCTGCGCGCCCCTGCCGGCGGCGTCGCGGATCAGACCGATGGTCTTGTCGATGTTCGTCTGCAGATCCTCGCCATAGGACGTCTGCAGCGCGGCGACGCTGATGGTGCGGGTCATTGGGCCTCCTCGACGCGAGCGCCGTCGCGATAGGTTGCGATACGCCGGATCGGACCGACAATCATGTTGTTGAAGGCGTCCAGCTCTTCGGCTGGCACCCAAAGCTCCTCATGCACGCGCCCGCCCGCGATCTGTACGGGCCAACGGTCAGTCACATCCTGCGGAAGGTCGAAGGCAAGTACGTGACCGACGCCCGAGGGCTCGTGCTTCGAGTTCCAGTCGCGTGCGATCTGCCCGGCGTAGTCGGCGTTCATCACCGGATAGAATATGGGCTGCTCGGGCAACCGCGGCGGAAACGCCCGCCAGCCGTTACCCGCGATAAGGGCCAGTTCCGCCTCGCCCACGGGCCGATAAAGCGTCACCGTGCTCACGCTGGCTCCTGCTGGGAGATGCAGTGGAAGGATCCGCCGCCGGAGAGGATGGCGATGGAGGGAAGCGCGATGATCTCACGGTCGGGGAAGACCGTCTTCAGGCCCTGACAGACGAGGCCGGCGGCCCGCTCGTCGCCGTAGGTCGGCACGATCACCGCCCCGTTGGCGATGAGGAAATTCATGTGGCTGGCGGGGATCGGCTTCTCGTCCTCGTCCAGCACCAGTCCCGGCGACGGCAGAGGCAGGACGCGGATCGGGCGGCCGTCGGCGTCGGTCATCTGAGACAGGGCGCGGGTGACCTCGGCGTAGACGTCGTCATTGGGGTCGCCGCGGCCCCAGGCGACCGGATGCGCCACCACGCCCGGTGCGACGAAGCGGGCCAGGTTGTCGACATGGCCGTCGGTGTGGTCGTTCAGCAGGCCGTCGCCCAGCCACAGCACCTTGCGGGCGCCCAGCGAGACTTCCAGTGCAGCGGTCGCCTTCGCCTCCGTCCAGTCGGGATTGCGGTTCGGGTTCAGCAGGCACTGGCGGGTGGTCAGGACCGCGCCCTGCCCGTCGTGGTCCAGCGCCCCGCCCTCGAGGATGAAGTCGTGGCGGTCCAGGGCGACGCCCGAGGCCGCGCCGATCTGGGCGGCGACGGTGTCGTCATGCTCCAGTTCGTATTTGCCGCCCCAGCCGTTGAAGCGGAAGGCGGCGGCGCGCTTCGAGCCGGCGCCGAAGATCGGCCCGGTGTCGCGCAGCCAGATATCCCCGAACCGGCCGTCGACCACCTCGACCCCGTCGACACCGGCGAATCGGGCCCGGGCGTCGGCGAGCGCCTCGTCCTTGCCGACCAGCAGCCTGACCCGTTCGCGGCCGGGACCCGCCAGGGCGCGCACCAGCGCCTCAACCTCGGCCTGCGCCGGTTCGAGGTTCTCCTCCCATAGCTCGCCATGGCTGGGCCAGCCGACCCACATCGCGCGGTGCGGCGACCATTCGGCGGGGACGGGCGTGTTCATCGGCGGACAGTATCCTGAAAAGCGGCGCGCGGGTCAGCCGCGCCAGATAGCCACCCGGCCCCTCGACTTCAACGCGCGGCAGGCGACTCCGGCGCGGCAAAACGAAAGGGGGCGGCCCGTTTCCGGACCGCCCCCCCCGTCAGTCTTGCCGTGCGACGAGCCCTAGTAGGCCATGCGCAGGGTGGCCATCCAGGTGCGCGGAGCGCCGATCTGGGCGAACGGGCGGCTGTAGCCCGGCTGGCCCGGCGTGGCCGAGGTACGGGTGCCGAGGCCGCCGTAGTATTCCTCGTCGAACACGTTGGTCACGTTGAACTGGAGGTAGGTTCCCTCGTAGCCCATCGGGGCGAAATCGACGCGGGCGTCGACGTCGACCACGGTGAAGGCGTCGTCACGCAGGTCGTTGACGTCGGTGATCCAGCGCTCGCCGGTGTACTTGGCCTGGACGCCGGCCGAGAACATCTCGTTGAAGTCGTAGCTGGCGCGGGCCGAGAACATCATGTCCGGCGTCTCGACCAGTTCCTTGCCGGCGGTGGCGGCGACGTCGCCGCCAGCGTTCAGGACGTAGTTGTCCTGCAGCTCGCTGTCGAGGAAGGAGGCCGAGGCGTAGAGGCTGAGAGCTTCGATCGGCGACCAGCCCACCGAGGCCTCGATGCCCTGCAGTTCCACCGAGCCGACGTTCCGGTCCACGAAGGTCGCCAGGTCTTCGTCGAAGGTGTTGACGATCCGGTTGTCGTAGTTGGTCCGGAAGCCAGCGACCGAGGCGACCAGGGTCGACGAGGTGTAGCGGTAGCCGATGTCGAAGGTCTGGGTCTCTTCCGGCACGACGGTCGGGTTGCCGATCGAACCATCCGGCAGACGGCGGACGATGTAGAGGCTGTCCGTACGCGGAGCCGACAGGCTTTCAGCGTAGCTGGCGTAGACCGAGTGGCCGTCGCCGAAGCGGTAGGAGGCGCCCAGGTTCGGCAGGATGTCGTCGTACTTCACCGTGCGCGAGTAGGGCGCGATGTACTGGGTCGCGCTGCCCGGGAAGGTGACGTTGCCGTTGGCCAGGGTCGTCGGGGTTTCGGTCGTGCAGCGGACGTTGGACGACGAGTTCTGCGAGTAGCAGTACTGGTTCAGTTCACGCTCAAAGAACGGCGCCCGCACGCCGATGTTGAGGGTCAGGGCGTCGTCCATGAACTGGCCGCGGTACTCCAGCGAGAACTGGTTCAGCGAGGCGATCGACTTACGGTCGCGCGACTGAAGATTGTAGCCGTCCAGATTGATGACGCGGTTGGCTTCGTCGTTGCGGCCGCCGAACCAGTCGACGAAACGCGGGTTCGACGGATTGTCGAAGTTGACGAAGCCGTACTGGCCGTACTGACGGTGACGACCCCAGTCCCAGGCGTAGGCCGCGCGCAGGCGATGATCGTCGTTCAGATCCCAGATCAGCGAGGTGTTCAGGCCGTAGCGATGGGTGTTGGTGTTCGACGGGGTCATGACGCGGACGCGGTCGAGCGTGTCGCCGTCGCCGTTCAGGTCCACGCCGCCGGTCGCGAACGTGCCGCGCAGCAGCCGGTCGGTTTCCGACAGGACGGTTTGCTGGGTGCCGCCGTTGGCCAGGGTGTACTGGAACGAGGGGTCGACGGTCAGGACCAGGTTGTCGGCCAGGGTGAAGCGCGAGTTGCCGCGGATGTTGCCGGTGTTCGACGGGTTCACGCGCAGGCCGTAGAAGCCCGTGCCGTTGACGTCGTTGTCGGCCACGCCGGTCCGGAACGTCGGAGCGGTGTAGGTGGTGTCGAAGTCGACTTCCCAACCGCGCGGGTCGTCAACGACCTGGTCGTTGCAGACGACCGTCTGGGCGACGTCGCAGAAGCCCGTCGCGGTGCGCAGGCTCGGGCCATTGTAGTTGTTGTTGCGGTTCTCGTTGTAGTGCGCCGACAGGGCGACGAAGTCGCCGTTGTCGCCGACCGGCTGGTAGATGCGCAGGTTATACTGCTGCTTCTCAAGGTCGCCGAGGCCCTTGAACTTGTCGTACTCCTGGAAGGAGGCGGCGAACCAGGCCGAGGTGCCCCAGGGGCCGAACTCGCCCGTATCGATCAGGAACATCAGGCGGCGGTAGTCGAAGTCGCCGAAGGAGGCCTGGTACCAGCCGCCGAACTCCGAAGCCGGGCGACGGGTGACGTAGTTGATGGTGCCGCCGGTGGCCGAGGCCGTGGGGCTGTCGACGTCCGTGGTGCCGGTGTTCACCGACGCACGCTGGATCAGTTCCGGGTCCAGCTGCTGGTTGGTGTAGGTGGCGTAGTTGCCGGTGTCGTTCAGCGGAATGCCGTCGAAGGTCAGCGAGACGCGGTTGCCGTCGAAGCCGCGCAGACGAATGTTGCCGCCCGACGAACCGTAGGGGTCGGCGTTGGTGAAGCTGAGACCCGGCGTGAGGTTCAGCGTCTCCAGGATGGTCTGGCCGGCGGGCTGGGTGGAGATATACTCCTGGGTGACCGTGTTGCGGGTCTTGGAGACGGTCTCGGCGACCGCCAGGCCGTCGACGTCGCGCGGCCCGCGCACGCCGGTCACGACCACGGCTTCCACTTCCGTGGCTTCGGAGGCGACCGTGCCCGAAGACTGGGCCATGGCGGCGCTGGCGCCCAGGAAGCCGGTAAACAGGGCAGTCGTCGCCCAGAACACGCGTTTGCGGTTCGTCATTGTCATCTATCCCCGATGAAGAAAGAGCGCATGCGCCCGTTGACCGGCCTTGACCGGCTCTGAAATCCCGCCCCCTCTACGGGCCCCGTCGGAAAGTGGGACGACATTCGTGTGACAGTGATATGACAGCCTGCGCCGGTGGCGCGGGAGACACAGTGCTGTGGGCGGATTGCCTGTGGATAGAGGTGTTGACAGCCTCTAGGCCACAGCGTCGCCCCATACGGCCCGCAGGCGCTCAGACCGCCCGCAGAACCGGCTGTATCCACCGTAGCGGACCGGATTGCGACGGGCGAAGTCCTGATGGGATGCGTCGGCGGGCCAGAACCGGGCCGCGTCGCGCACGGGCGTCACGAAACGCGCCGCGCCTATGCGGGCCGCCGCCGCGCGGCGCGAGGCCTCAGCCGCCGGCTTCTGCGCCGGAGAGGCGAACACGGCGGTGGCGTAGGACGGCCCTTGATCGCAGAACTGCCCGTCAGGATCGGTGGGGTCGATGGTCAGCCAGAAGCGGTCGACCAGCTGGCGGTAGCTGATCCGGGCCGGATCGAAGGTCACCTGGACGGCTTCGAGGTGGCCCGTCCCGCCCCGCACGACCTGTTCGTAGGTCGGGCGGGCGGTGGAGCCGCCTGCGAAACCCGACACCGCCGCCACCACGCCCGGAACGGCCTCGAAATTGGCCTCCACGGACCAGAAGCAGCCGCCCGCGAAGACGGCGACTTCGCGTCGGCCGCTGTCGCCGGCCTGGCCGGCGGCCGGCGCGCTTGCGGCCGGTTCGCCGGGCGAGCAGGCGGCGAGGCCGAGAACAAACAGGCTGAGCACGGGACGGTTCGGCATGGGAGCCTCCTGGCGGGCGATCATTCCCTGCATACGGACGCCCGCCCCGAATGGTTTCACCCAACGGCCCGACAAAACAAGACCGCCGGCCCCGTGAGGGACCGGCGGTGCTGCAGTTTCAGGCTTTCGGCCTTCCGGACGAAGGCCGGGCGCTTCGTGCAGCGCCCGGCCGACCGTCCTAGAAGTTGATGCCGATGGTGGCGCGGCGGTTGAGAGGCTCGCGAACGCCGGCGGCGGTCGGGCGGGCCAGCTGGGTCTCGCCCTTGCCGTCCAGCGAGATCACGCC
>JAAXIW010000298.1:0-1314 GCA_012270135.1 Brevundimonas sp.
GCCCTGCGCCAGGGCCACGGCGCCCGGGACAAGGGCGCGATGGTGCTGCGGTTCGAGGAGCTGCTCGGGGTCCGGGTGCGGTCGCGGCCGTAGGGGACGGGCGTAGGGGGCGTCGGGCGGTCGTGCCCGGGCGTCCCGCCGGCGCCCCGACGACCGCCATGCACCCAGGCGTCCGCCGACGCGCCGCCGCCGCGGCGCAGCCACACGCCGGTCGTCGTCCGCGGTCGGGTAACTTCCGCCCGGATCCATATCTCCCGAGCCTGCGGATCGATGGCGCCGTCGAGGGGGCGACAGTCGGCAACCTCAGGCGCCGTCGCCCGCAAGCCGCCGGAGCAGATTTCCCAGGCCAGTCCCTGGGCGTGCGCCAGGCCGGGGAGCAGCAGAAGCGACAGAGACAGGAGCAGGCGACGGATCATTGGCGGACCTTAGCGGATGACGGCGCCACGCGACGCCGGTTTCGCCGATCTTCGGACGGACTTCGCCGATCCCGGGATGGCGCTCGACGGTCAGGATCGCATTCCTGCGGACATGATCACTTCAGCACTTCATCGCCGCGCCCTCCTCGCCGGAGCCGGGCTCACCGTCGCCGCCTGCGGCTCTGCAGGGCGCGCCTCGGGCGCGCTCAACCTCGAGAAGACGTTCACCTTCTCAGGCTTTCAAGGGCAGGAGGTTCAGGCCGAGCGCCACTTCTTTGAAGTGCCCGAGGACCGCCGCGATCCGCGGTCGCGCAGGATCCGCCTGGGCTATGTGCGGTTCCGCTCGACGGCCAGCAGGCCCGGCGCGCCGATCGTCTATCTGGCGGGCGGTCCCGGAGGAGCCGGGACGGCGGCGGCGGCGGGGCCGAGGTTTCCGATCTTCATGGCTTTGAGGGAGGTCGCGGACGTCATCGCCTTCGACCAGCGCGGCACGGGTCTCTCGCGGCACATCCCCGATCTGTCGCCGTCGACGGCGGCGCTTCCGCCCCTGACGCGCGACGGCATGACGACCTACATGCGCGCCGAGATGCAGAGGGCGTGGTCGGAGTGGACCGCTCAGGGCGTGTCGCTTTCAGGATACGACACCGAGCAGAGCGCCGACGACGTGGACGCCCTGCGCCGCCATCTGGGAGCAGACAGGATCGACCTCTGGGGCATCAGCTACGGCACCCACCTGGCGATGTCGGTGCTCAGGCGCCATGGGAGCAGGATAGGCCGCGTCGCGCTCGCCAGCCTCGAGGGCCAGGATCAGACGGTGAAGCTGCCGTCCACGCCGCGGGACGCAGGCGCACCGAGGACCGCGCACAAGGGCGCCGCGGGAGCGCACCGCGGCGCCCGA
>JAAXIW010000298.1:1324-4696 GCA_012270135.1 Brevundimonas sp.
GTCCCGCGTGGCCGCCTATTTCGATCGCAACGACGCCCTGATCGGGGCCGATCCTGAGCTCCGCGCCGCCGTTCCGAGCCTGCCCGCCCTCATGCGGCGCGTGCACGCACGTCTTGAGGCGGAGCCGATCGTAATGTCGCTGCCGGTCGCGGGGACGGCGACGCCCGTTCGCGTCGGAGGCTTCGTGATCCAGGTCCTGACCGGGGGGCTCATCGCCAACCCGGACACACTGAGCCTGCTTCCGGCGCTGTACGCCGCGCTGGACGCCGGCCAGACCGAGGTCCTCGGCCTCTTCATGCGCGACGCCGGCGCCTGGCTCCGGGTGTCCGGAATGACGGAAGCCATGGACCTGTCGTCCGGCATCTCGGCCGCCCGCCTGAGCCGGGTCGGGGCGGAGGCCCCGACGAGCGTTCTCGGCGACGCACTGAACTTCCCCATGCCGCACATCGTCGGAGCCGTGCCGGGCGTCGATCTTGGGGACGCGTTCCGGTCGCCGATCTCCGTCGACCACCCGGCGCTGCTGATCTCCGGGTCTCTCGACGGGCGAACGCCCCTTGAAGAGCAGGAGGACGTGATCGGGCAGTTCGTCCGTCCCCAGCGGCTGCTGGTGGAGAATGCCGGGCACAACGTCCTTGAGACGCATCCCGACGTGCAGACCCGCGTCGTGTCCTTCTTCCAGGGAGAGGATGGAGGCGACGCGACTCTAACGGTCCCGCCGCCGTCTTTCCGCCGCTTCTGACCGGGCGTCGCCGGAAGCGGCTGAAGTTCCGCTTTCAGAAAGGGTCTCAGGGATGCCGGCGCGCCACCATGAAGGGCCGGCGAACCTTTCCCCTGGTGGCATGATCTTCGATGGCGAGCACCGCGAACCCCGCCGAGCGAGTCTGTGCGTCCAGCTCGACCTCCCGCAGCACGTTTACGTGCGGCGCCCGCCCGAAGGCATGCATGACCGGCAGCAGGACGCCGCCGATGAGCGGGTTCATGTCGCCGAGACAGGGCGTCTTGGAGACGAACATGCCGCCCGGCTTCAGCATGCGGTGGATGCGGCGCAGAGTGTCCGGAAGGTCCCGGACGAGGTGGAGGTGGTTGAAGCTGAGCACGACGTCGAACGCCCCGGCCTCGAACGTCTGAGCCTCGGCCGTCGCGACCGCGAAGGTCAGCGCCGGGATGTTCGTAACCGCCCGCTTCTCATCGGCAATCCGGATCATCGCCGGGGAAACGTCGGTTCCGAGATAGCTCCGAACATGCGCCGCAAGGCGCAGAGCCGTGCTGCCCGTCCCGCATCCGAGCTCCAGCACCCGGTCTTCGCGGTTCAGCACCTCCAGAGTGCGCTGCAGGCTGTGCTCGTAGCCTGCCGGATCCGCGATCGGTTCCCGGGCGTATTTTCGCGCGTTGCGATCCCAGAACCTGGCGTCGCCGTCCGTGCCCATGTCGGGTCGATCTCCGTCTGTGGTGGGGGGTGAAGCAGGAGGGAAGGACGCCGCGTCAGCCCGAACCTAGGTCAGTAATAGTCGTGCTGGATGACGATCCGCTCGACGCCGCCCTCGAGCGTCAGGCGGAGCGGCGTGCCCTCCGGCGCGGTCACCGCCGGTTCGGGGGAGGTGGAGTGGGATCCCGCCGGTCTGCCGTCGATGGCGAGGATGCGGTCGCCGACCCTGAGGCCTGCCTGATCGGCCGGTCCGCCGGGCACAACGACCACGACTTCCCGATGGTCGCCCCGCGGCTCCGCAAGATATCCGCTTCGGTCACGGTAGAAGGGTTCGGTGACGCCGCGCCGGCGCAGCCAGAGCCTTCCGCGCGTGAAATCCGTCGTGACCTGGAACTGCCGAATGAGTTCGATCCCCAGATTTGCCTGCGGCCCGTTCCGTCGACCGATCGCCCAGCCGTCCGGCACGCTGGCGGGCACGGCGCTGAAGGTCGCCCCGGCGAGGTTCACTTCGCCGACGGTCAGGAAGCGGGCGTCCGACCAGCCTTCCACGCCCAGAAACCGCGCGGTCGCGCTCTCGCGACGCCGAAGTCCCCGGTGGCCCGAAACGAAGTGAGGCGAGAGCGTCAGGGCGTCGTTCGCGCCGAGGTCGAAGCGCGCGAGGACGGGGCGGCTGCCCTCGACGGCCAGGGGTATGTTCGGAAGATCGTCCGATCGCGTGACCCGCAGCCCGCGCATCTCCGCCGGCGGCGGCGTCCGCCGAGGATCGCGAAAGGCGATCCGCTCGCGGTCGAAGTCGAGGTCCACCATGACCTGATCGAACAGATCCCGACCCAGGATCATGCGCACGGGTCTGCCCGCGGGCCCGGTGAAGGGTGCGAGATCCAGCATGGCGATCCAGTTCGTGGTCAGAACCAGTCCGTCGAGATCGATCACCGCGGTTCGGAACGACATGCCGTGACCCGCCGTCGTTCCGGCCAGGCCTTCCACGTTGAGCGGCCCGTCGACGGTCAGGCCGACCTCAGCTGCGAACGTGCTGTCCACGACGCTGGATTCCGCGCCGCTGTCGAGCAGGAACTCGACGGGATGACCGTTGAAGGCGCCCGCCAGACGAATCTGCACGCGGCGCCAGAAATCGAAGGGGCGCCACGACGTCTCCCTGACCCCGTCGGCGAAAGCGTAGCTTCGCCGCTGTGCGGGGACCTGGGCGAGCGCGGGCGCGGCGGAGAGGGCGCTGAGGGCCCCTAAAACGAAGGCGCGTCGACTGGGCGTCGCGCTCGGCTCATCAAGGCCCTGGCTCACCGGGGCCAGATCCCGTTCCTGTCGAACACGACCAGCCGGAAGCAGGGCCGCGGATAGGTTGGGGCGTCGTACTCGGGGCACGTTTCGACGCGGCCTGAGTCCCGGCGCACGAAATGGTCGGTCCAGCGTCGCGGATCACCGGCGAACTGGGACATCTGATAGCGACCGTCTTCAGTGTCCCGCTGGAGGACCACGAAATAGGGATGATCGATGATCTGGGGGTGACACGAGGCATGGGGGTCGGGAAAGAGTGCGCGCTCCATGCAAAGCCTGGTGGCCGCCGCGGCGGCTTCCTGGGGCGTAGCGTGGCCCACCGTCAGCACCATGTCGTGGACGGGATTGTCGCCGTTCTCATCCTGGGAGACGACGAAACTCATGAAGCCGCCATAGGTCGGCCTCCAGCCTCGAGGCAGCTCCGGAAGCGGGCCATCGAGATAGACGCCGCCTAAGGGGTCGAAGCCGCCGGCACCACCCTCCGAGGTTCCCTCCGCCGATCCGGACCGGGGCGCGGGACGGCTCACGCAGAGCGGCACGGTGACGGGCCCCTGCATGGTCACGCCCACCTGTTGTTCGTTCGGTCCGCCGGAACATTGAAACGTGCCCTGTGCGGAGGCCGGGCCGGACGGCCAGAGCAGCATGGCCACGAC
>JAAXIW010000298.1:4706-5649 GCA_012270135.1 Brevundimonas sp.
GCCGAAGCGAGTCGGAGACCCTGGACGGAGAAGGACTCCGAGCATCGGGCAGTAGCCTCCGCGATCCTATCGCGGGATGCATGGCCGACGACCACCGTCCGTCGAGAGCCGGAGAGACATAAGGGTCGCCGCCCGGGCGCTGCTGGGAGCGGCCGGTGAAATGGCCGAGCTCGACGTGCGAGGTGTTCGGAAGGGCGAGAGATGATCATGCTGGTCGTCCGGATGGGAGGGCGGGGTTCAGGGGCGACGACCGCTGTCAGCGGTCGCGATCTCGCCGTTGACGAGGTGGCGGACCGGCTGTCCGCAGCGATCGGGAGCGAGGCCCGACCCGAAGCAGTAATCACGGCCCCCCGAGGCGGCAGGGCTGGAGCCTGGCCAGGGACGGCTTCCGCTGTAGACCTCGTAATGAGCGCGCTGGCTGCCCCAGTAGGGATCGTCGGGATAGTGAACGACCGTCACGAACGGCATCTGGATGAAGGTCCCGTCGCCCGTGCAATCGGTCTCGGGCCACAGCACGTCGTCCCGGGCCAGACATTCCGCTCGTAGTCCGTCGCGGGCGTGTTCGGGGCTCGGGTGCCCCACCGAGATGATGTAGTCATAAACGGCCCCCCCGGTCTCGGGGTCCGTGCCGATCGCCACGTTGCGAAACAGACCGTAGGACTGCCGCCAGCCCGGCGGCAGGCTCACCGTGCCGTCGCCCGTGTAGTAGCGGGCGCGGTCAGACCGGGCCCCGCGAGGATCGCTTGCGCCGGAGGCCGCCGGACGACTGACGCAAAGCGGGACCGTCACGGGGCCCTGCATGGTCACCCCGACCTGCTCTTCGTTCGGGCCTCCGGAACATTGGAACGTGGTCTGGGCCGACGCCGGGCCTGCACTCACGAACGCCGCCGCCGGGAATGCGACCGTCGCCGTGAAGGTCAGCCGGGGTCGGCTCCGTACCCGA
>JAAXIW010000266.1 GCA_012270135.1 Brevundimonas sp.
GTTTACGGGGATTACGAAGGCGAACTGTATCGGTGTCTGGCCGGAACCTGGCTCCAGTACACGTGGTCCGAGTACGAGGGCGACATTGATTTCGAGCGCGGTGAGACGATTAACTGCCGCAAGGGGGAGGCGCTTTGGCATGGCCGGGGTGGCCGGGTCGAATGCCGGACCCAGAAAGCCGAACGCGAGTGTAACGAGCGGTCGCTGCTGCGCCGCTACGGGGCCGGGGTGAAGGTTCTGACGATGATCCGGGAGGAGATCTACACCGAGTACCGCGAGGAAGTGGTCGAACAGGCCGGCGTGGCCGTCTCGGGTGCTTCGATGACCCTGGATGGGGGCGTCGGCGGGCGGGTTTTCTGACGATCGCCTGAACGGCGATGTTCAGGTCGGGGTCATGGCGACCCAAGTAGAGTGTTTTCGTCGGCTTCTGGCGACGATCCTGAGAAGCGACTGGCCCCGATCCGCAAGGATCGGGGCCTTTTTTCGCTATTCGGCGGCCGCGGCGGCTTCGGCATTGGCCGAAACCACCTGCACCCGGACGGCCGAGGCGTCCGTCAGGTATTTCTGCGCCAGACGCTGAACGTCGGCGGGGGTAACGGCCTCCAGCACGGCGATGTGGTTGACCGTTTGCGCGACTTCCAACGGGTCCTTCGCGACATCGGCCAGCTGAGCCAGCCAGTATTCGTTGGTCGCCTGGCTGAGGCGCAGGCGCTCGATGGCCGGAAGCTTGGCGCGGTTCAGTTCATCCTCTTCGGGCGGGGCGTCACGAAGAGAGGCGGCGATCTGGTCCACAGCCGTGTAGAAGGCCGGGATGCTCTCGAGCGCGGTTTCTCCCTGAACCAGCATGAAGCCGTAGTCCGGGAAGACATCCGAGGACTGTGCGCCGACACCGGGGGAATAGGCCAGCGCCTGCTTCTCGCGAATCTCCTCCAGCACCCGCAGGCGCAGGACCTGACTCAGAATCGACAACTGCCGAGCCTCGCTGCGGTCGCCGACGGCGTCGGTGGTCGGCCAGGCGACAATGGCGAGGGCCTGTTCCGCCGGGCCCGTGTGAGTCAGCGTTATCGGCTCCGCGGTCGGGGCAGGGAAGCGCTTCTGATCCGAGCCGGGCGGGGGGCTCGCCTCGGGCCCCCGCGGCGGCAGGGCGCCAAAGGTCGAGGCCACCGAGGCGATCGCGTCGTCCACGGTGACGTCGCCCACCACGGTGATATTGAGGGGGCCGTTCCCCAAGGCCCGGGCGAGTTCGGCCTTCAGCTGTTCGTTGGTCCAGCCCTCGAGTGCTTCGGCGGCGGGCAGGGCGTCCCGGGCGTCGCCGCTGCTGAGGATGGCGCCGCCGTCGACCGCGAAGGCTCCACCGGGCGTCGCTCGGAGCTGGACCAGTTGCTGGCCATAGGCCGACTTGAGCAGCTGGAACGGCGCGGGACGCAGCCCTGGATCGGTCAGATAGGCGGCCAGGACCTGCATCTGCAGGGTCAGGTCCGCAGGACGTGTGGCGCCGCTGAGGGTGTAGCGGTCATCGCCGGCTGAGAAACCAGCCGAATACACGCGCCCGTTCAAAACGCGGCTCATTTCGTCGGCGCTCAGCTTGCCGACACCGCCGGCGGTGAAGACATTGGCGCCGAGTCCGGAGACGGAGGGCTGGTCGACCGGCAGCCCGAGCTCGCCGATGCCGGTGCTCACCCGCACCAGGATCTGTTCGTCACGGAATTCCGTCGGCTTGACGGTCAGGGTCACCCCGTTGGCGAAGGTGACGACGGTGGCGTCCAGCTCCGCGATCTCGCGGCGCTCGGCTACAGCCCCCGGGGTCCCGAACGTTTCATACGGCCAGTCAAGCTCAGCCTGGGCCGCCGGCGCGGCGACCGGCTGCGCACGCGACGCTTCCAGCGCGGCGGTGACCGCCGCTTCTCCGCCCTCGATTGGCTCCGGGGTCACCACCAGCGCCAGCGGCCCTTCGCCCTGGAAGACCTGGGGCAGGATCTCATTGATGGTCGCGGCGCTCAGGCCTTCGACAGACGCGTTGAACAAGTCGAGGCTGGTTTGCGGGGTGTTGAAAACGGTCTTGCCGTTGACCGAGGCGGCCAGGGCTCCCGCCAGTTGCGGCGTCCGGCGGGTGGCGGCTCCGGCGACGGCGTTCTCAAGGGCGGTACGGATCGCCGTGATCTCGCGCTGAAGCTCGGTTTCAGAGACGCCATACTGAACGAGGCGGCGCTGCTCCTGCTCGATCGCCTCAAGGGCGCGCTGCCATTCTCCGACATTGTATTGCGCCGAGACCGACGCCGCGGCGAAGCTGTCGGCGAGTTCGAACTCGCCGCCGCTGGCGCTGGTGAACGGCGGGTTGTCGGCGCGGGCGATCTCACCGAGGCGGCGGTTCAGGACCGCGACGCCGAGGCGGCGGTAGAGATTGTCCCGCCGCTCGGCGACGGTGTCGGGATCACGATCCGGATTACGGATGAAGGCGAGGTCGATCGATGACTGGACGCCCGGCTCGACGAGGATGCGGGTTTCGGGGTCGCGCGGGGCCACCGTGCCGAGATCGGGCTCGGGACCGGCCGGACCGTCGCCTTCCCAGCTCTCGAAGGCCGCCCGGATTTTCGTTTCCATCTCGTCGACGTCGAAATCGCCGACGGCGACGAAGGTCGCCCGCTCGGGGCGGTAGTAGGCTTCGTAGAATTCGACGAAGCGTTGACGCGGCGCGGTGCGGATGATTTCGAGGTCGCCAATGGGCAGACGGTTCGCGATCCGCTGGCCCGGCGCATAGAGGGCAAGCTGGGCCTTGATTGAACGCAGCCCAGGCGTGTTGCGCAGGCGCTCCTCGCCGACGATGACGTTCCGCTCGTCCTCGACGGCCTGGGGGTCCATCAGGGCTTCGGACATCTGCTCGCGCAAGATGCGCAGTGCGTCGTCGATGGTGCCCTCGTCGGCGTTAGGGATCTCCAGCATGTAGACGGTCTCATCGAAACCGGTCGAGGCGTTGGTGTCGGCTCCGAACGCCAGTCCGCGCCGCTCGAGGATACGCAGTAGCTCGTTTTCCTGGATGTTGGTCGTCCCGTTGAAGGCCATGTGCTCCATGAAATGCGCCAGACCGAGCTGGTTCTCGTTCTCCATCAGCGAGCCGGCGTCGATGCGCAGCCGGAACGAGGCCTGATTGGGCGGCGTGGCGTTGCGCATGATCGCATACTGCATGCCGTTCGGCAGCACACCGAAGCGGACGGCGGAATCGGCGGGGATGTCGCTGGTCGCTTGCGCCCAGGGATCGGAGGGCTGGACCTGCGCCTGGGCCAGAGCCGGCGAGGCCGCAGTCAGGACCGCGACGGAGGCGGCGGCGAGGAGGAGCAGGCGACGGGGGGCACGCATGAATGGCAATCTTTCCGTTGGGCGCGAATGCTCCGCTTTGGGCCGCGCCGGACAAGTTTCGGGGGCTGCGATGCCTTGATCGCCTATGCCCCCGTCAACCTTTCAGGGACGGAACAGGGCCGCTCAAGTTACGGAAGATTAATGTGAGGGCCGCGAGACGTGGAAAGTCGCGGAATTTCCGACGGAATTGGCGCCTGTGATCACCGACCGAGTCGAGCCCGCCACGGTGGTGTCGGCCGTGGCCGAGACGTCACCGCCGTTGGTCTGGCTGTTGCGCGCCTCGAGGTAGCCACCGCAATCCGAGCAGGAATAGCCGGTAACGCTGTTTCCAACGGCGTCGGCGCCGACATAGACGTCGTAGCCGTTCGTGCCGGAGAAGGTGGCGGTCACATCGACGCCGCCCGAGTTGAACTGGTTGTTGTCGATCTCGACGTAGATGTCGTTGTTGCCGACGGAAAGTTGGTTCGCCGCCCCCCGGGCGTGGGCCTCGGCGCGGCCGTAGTCGTAGGCGGTGGTGGTCGCCGCCGCGCGGACGAATGCGGTGTTGTCCTGACGGGCGTCCGCCACGAGCGATCCACCCTCATTGTAGAGGACCGCCTGGTTGGCGGCGGCGCGCGCGCGCCCGGCCAGATCCCAGGCGTTGCCCGAGTTGGCGCTGGACTCGGCCTCGACAAAGGCCCCGGTCGAGGTCTGGACGATGCCGAGATTTTGTCCCGAGGTCTGACCGCTGGTCACCTGCACCGCATTGACGACGGCCTGGCTGTCGATGACGGCCTCGGCCGGAATATACTGGGTCTCGATGCGATTGTAGGCACGCACGGTGGCGGACGAGGACTGGTCGATCGTGCCGCCGACGACCGAGCTCTCGCCGTACATGGCCACCGTGTTGGATATGGCCGAGGCGTTGATATAGGCGCCGCCCAGTAGCCGGGCGTCGTCGTCGCCCAGTTGCGAGGTCGCGCTGACCAGACCGCCGGTATTTGACTGGGTGGCGTCGACGGTCAGATCGGAATCATAGGCGCTGACGGCGAGATAGTTGCCTTGCGCCTGGGTGGTGGCGTTGACTATCCCATAAGTGTCGCCGCCAAAGGTCATGTCGGTCGTGGCCACGGCGTCGCCACGCATGTCCTGCTCCGACTGGAGGGTGATCGAGCCGTTCTCGACGGCGCCCGAGGCGCTGTTGCCCTGGGCCGAGGTGCTGACGGTGACCTGTTCCTGCGCGTCGACCACGTTCAGCGTCTGGTGCGAGAAGACATCGCCCAGCTGCAGCTGTTGATTCAGGACGCGGCTATCGTCCAGAGGGGTCTGCGCGGCAACCTCAGTAGCGGCTGCGGCGCCCAGCGACGTCGCGTCGCTCGTGCCAGCGAGCCGGATCCTCGCCGGAATCGCCATAGTTCGTACCCGTGTTGGGGTAAGCCGGATAGTAGCCGCCGGTCGGACCGGTGGTGCCGCCGAGAGGGTCGGGGCCGGCCGACAGGCAGATCTCCGGCCCCGGTGCGCCATAGAGGTTGGCCATGAACTCGACCGTCGCGCGCTCGATCAGCGCCCGCACGGCCAGTTGAACCGGCTCGAGCCCGCCTTCGCCGGCCGAGATGTCGAAGACGTTGCCGTTCAGGAAGTCGAACACACCGGCGGAGACTTCGCGGCCGATGATCTGCTTCTGGTAGGAGATGACATCGACGACTTCATAGGTGGTGGTCTGAACCAGCCGCAGATCGATGGCGATGTTCATTACGAAGGCCTTGCCGGCGAAGGCGGTCGAGAGCGGGGTCTGCGAGTTCGCCTGGCCCGCGGCCATGTCGAAGCCGCCCGAGCGGATGTTGTAGTTCACCTCGGTGATGCCGCCGATGATGTAGAAGTCCGACCCCGGGACCGAGCCGGCCATGATGCGGCGGTAGTCGACGTCGTCAGCGCCACCGGGCCCTTCGTCGCCGATCAGCCGGTTGTTGGCGTAGCGGAGTTCCATCTCGCCCACCGAGACGTCGTATCTTTCGACCATCCGCGCGCCAGCCTTGCCGAGAGCGGACATCGCCATCAGTGAGGCCCCGCCGGTGATCTGGCGGCCTCCGTCGGCCGAGACCGTGCCGGTGTAATCGGAGATCCGGCCCACCGCCATGCGCGGCGACGGCAGGTTATAGCGCCGGGCGTAGTCGGCCATGCAGTAGAGGGCGGCGGAATAGGGGGTCGGGTTCGCCGTCCCAGGCGCGGTGCCGATCGGCGGGGCGTGGGTGCCGTGCAGCCCCGCCGATGGGGTGATGCCGCCGCCGGGCCGCGCGGCGCGG
>JAAXIW010000356.1 GCA_012270135.1 Brevundimonas sp.
GCCGCAGGCGGCCGGGGCGGCCGCCGGCGGGGCGGGGGCCGGCGGCGCGGGCCCGACTTCCTCAACCCGCGACGGCTCGGGCGCGCGGCTGCCGAACGGCGCCGACGGCGGGACGTCGGGCGCGGGGCCGCGCATCACGGCATCGAAGACCGTGCCGGCGGTCAGCACCTCGTCGCGGACCGGCGGGGCGGGTTCGGCCTCGGGTTCGGGCTCGGGCGGCGCGAGATCGGCCGACCAGGCCTGCTGTTCGTCGAAGGCCGGATCATCGAAGCCGTTGTCGAAGGTTGCGTTCGGGAAGGCCGCGTCCGGGAAGGCGGCCGCGCGCCAATCGGGCTCGGCGGCCTCGGCGCGGGCGGCCGGTTCGGCGCGGCGGCCGATGTTCTCGCGCGCCTCGGCGATCAGGGCGGCGGTCCGCTCCTCGGACAGGCGCATGCGCTCGGCCAGCTCGCCCGAGGCCCGGTCGTAGTGCTGCTCGATCTTGTTCGAGCTGTCGGCGAGGCGGCGGCCGATGTCCTCAAGGGCCTGCTGCGAGCGGCGCTCGGACTGGGTGATGCGCTCGCTGAGACGGTCCGAGATGCGGGTGATCTCGCCGCCCAGCTTCTCAAGCGCCAGGGCGTGGCGGTCGTCGGCCGCGACCAGCCGTTGCTCCAGCCCCTGGGCGAACCGGCCCATGTCCGCCTCGACCTTGCGGGTCAGGGTCTCGCCCAGTTTCTCCAGTCGAGCGGGTGCGTCGGACTCGATCCTGCCGACGCGGCCGTTGAGGTTCTGGGCGATGCGCAGGACCTCGTGCCCCATGGCCTCGACAGCCCGGGCGGAGCGCTCCTCGGACGCCTTGACCTGATCGCCGATGGCAAGGACGGCGCGCTCGATGCGATCCATCCGGCCTTCGCTCTCGGCCGTGTCCATCCGGCGCATCATCTCGGCGCGGTTGGCCTCGACCTGGCGGCTCAGGGTCTCGGCCAGCTTTTCGAAGCGCGCGGCCTCGCGGGCGCCTTCGGGCTCGACGCGGGCCTCGGCGGCGCGCAGACGCCGATCAAGATCGGCGAAAGAGCGTTCGAGGCCGCGCAGGGCGTCGGTGGTGCGGCCCTGGGCCTGGTCGAGGCGCTGGCCGACCTGGGCGAGCAGATCGGCGCCGGCGCCCGGCCCGGCGACCTTTTCGACCGCGTCCATGCGCTGGCGCAGTTCGTTGACGCCGCCGCGCTGGCGTTCCTCGATGTCGTAGAGGCGGCCGGCGAGGGCGCCGAGGGTGGTCTCGACCTTGGCGAAGGTCTCGGCTGTCTTCGGACCGACCTCCTGCTCGAATTTGCGCAGCCGGCGATGGCCCTCACGCAGCTCCTCGGAGATGTCGTCGATGCGACGGCCGTACGAACGGCCCGACTCGTCCTGGCTGTCGAGACGGCGGACGAGACCCGACACGGCCTGGTCGACGCCCTGGATGGCCACGGTGGAGCGGCGCTCGGCGGCCTCGAGGCGGGAGGCGATGGCGTCGATGGAGGCGCTCAGGCGCTGCCACGGCTCCTCGCCGGCGCCGTAGGCGTCGTCGACGCGGCGGCTGCGCCCGCGGCGCTCGTAGCTGTCGGCGGCGTGGGGTCGGCGGGACAGGGGCACCACGCCCTCGTCGTCGTCGCCGTCCTCCATGATCATGGTGTTCAGCCACTCGCCGAGCGTCATGCCGGAGCGACGGGCGAGGTCCTTGGCGATCTCACGCGCCCGGGGCTCGATGCCCTTTACGCTCCACGGCGCGGCTGCGCTCACTGATTCGCCTCCCGACCTTTGACTCGAACGCTACCCATCCAGATCAGGGGTGTAAACGCGTGGTTAACCCCAAGATGTAGGGTCTGACCCATCTTCCTGTGGAAAGCCCGTACACCG
This sequence comes from Brevundimonas sp., assembly GCA_012270135.1. GTDB lineage: Bacteria > Pseudomonadota > Alphaproteobacteria > Caulobacterales > Caulobacteraceae > Brevundimonas. The sequence continues at coordinate 1,873 of JAAXIW010000356.1, forward strand.
GCGAAGAGTCTCGCGCCGCATCCGTTAACGGGTCGTGAAGATTAACGGCCCGGAAAGGACTCCGGCGCTTGCCCCCGGCGCTCGGGCGGGCCACTTGGCGCGGATGAGTCTGACTCTGACCCTCGCCCTTCTCGCCGCCGCCGTCGCCCTGGTTTTCTTTGCCGGATGGCGGGGGTCCCGGCCGTCGCAGCCGCACCTCGGCGTGCGCATGATCCCGTGGCGGTTGGTGATGGTGCTGGGCGGGGCCATGGTCCTGGTGCTCGCCGTCCACGTCGCGGCCCTGCTCGGAATGCCGCAGGCGACCCGCTGACCGGAACCGGGCGGGGCCCGCGCCCATTCCCCTGATCGACCCCCCCCGAAGATCAGGAGACGACGCCATGTCCGACAAGACGCTGACCGCCGCCGAGGCCGAAAAAGAGTTCTGGGAGCACCTCAAGAAGTCCAACACCGGCCTGCTCGGTCTCGACCAGCCGGGCTACCACGCCCAGCCGATGACCGCCTTCCGCGAGGCGGAGACCGGGACGATCTGGTTCTTCACCCGCGAGGACACCGATCTGGCGAAGGACGCCGCGGTCGGCGGGGGGCAGAGCGCCATGTTCCACTATGGCTCGAAGGACCAGAACGTCTGGGCCTGCATCCACGGCAATCTGTCTGTGCACGGCCACGACCGCGAGATCATCGACCGCTACTGGAACCCGGTCCTGGCCGCCTGGTATCCGGAGGGCAAGGACGACCGGATGCTGACCATCCTGCGTTTCGACGCCGACGACGGCCGCGTCTGGGTCAACGAGGGCGGCTTCTTCAAATTCGCCTATGAGATCGCCAAGGCCAATGTGACGAAGACCCTGCCGGATGCGGGCGGGGTGGCAGATGTCAATCTGCAGTAGGCGTCAGCCTGCGAAACACCACGCCAGCACGGCCTTCTGGGCGTGGATGCGGTTCTCGGCCTCGTCCCAGACGAGGGAGCGGGGGCCGTCGAGGACGGCGTCGGTGACTTCCTCGCCGCGGTGGGCGGGGAGGCAATGCAGGAATACGGCGTCGGAGGCGGCGGCGTCCATCAGGACGTCGTCGACGCCGTAGCCCTCGAAGGCTTCCAGGCGGGCCTCGTAATCCTGATCGCCCATCGACACCCAGGTGTCGGTGACGACGACGTCGGCGCCGGCCACGGCCTCGCGCGGGTCGCCTGTCAGGGTGACGTGATTGCCGCCCCTGGCGAGGTCGCGCAGGTCCGGATGGTAGTCGGCCGGACAGGCCACGGTCAGATGGAAGCCCAGCTTGGGCGCAGCGTGCATGAAGCTGTGGCAGACGTTGTTGCCGTCGCCGACCCAGGCGATCGTCTTGCCGGCGACCGGCCCACGATGCTCCTCGATGGTCATCAGGTCGGCGAGGATCTGGCAGGGGTGCGAGCGGTCGGTCAGGCCGTTGATGACCGGCACGGTGGCGACGCGGGCGAAGCGCTCGACGTCCTCATGGCTATTGGCGCGAATCATCACGGCATCGACCATGCGCGACAGGACGCGGGCGGTGTCCTCGACCGGCTCGCCGCGGCCCAGCTGCATGTCGCCGGCGTTGGCGATGATCGACGCGCCGCCGAGCTGGCGGATGGCGGCGTCGAAGCTGAAGCGGGTGCGGGTCGAATTCTTCTCGAAGATCATCGCCAGCACGCGGTCGCGGGCCGGAGCGTCGGCGTCGGCGCGGCCCTTCGGCCAGCCCTTGCGGGCCTGTTTGCGGGCGTGGGCGTCATCGAGGATGGCGCGCAGGTCTTCGGCTTCGAGCCGGTGCAGGTCGAGGAAGTGGCGGGTCATGGCGCTCGCTCTTGTTGGAAGGCAGGAAGGTTCATCACAACGATCACAACGAGATCACAACGAACACGACGGGGTTTGAGTCTGACTGGCAGGCCGGCAGGGTCACAGGACCAGGCGACGGAAGCCGTCCCTGAGTCTGCTTGTGTTGAAATTTATGAGGTAGCCCAAGCGCACCCGCGAGAACCGCAGGTAGGTCAGAAGTTGGGCCGTATGGATCGACGCCAGGGCGTCGATCGATTTGATCTCGACCACCACCTGACGCTCCACCAGCAAGTCGAGGCGAAACCCGGCGTCGATCCGCTCATCACGGTAAGTGACCGGCACGGCGACTTGTCTGTCGACCTGAAGTCCAGCGCGAACAAGATCCTGGGCCAGACAGTGCTCGTAGACCGACTCCAGCAGGCCGGGCCCCAGTTCCCGGTGCACCGCGAAGGCCGCATCCATTACGGCGCGACCGATCTGATTCACCTCCGGCGAAACAGCCTCGGTCCCGTCGTGTTCGTTGTGCATCGTCGTGACCGTTGTGATGAACCCCTCGCGCTGACCCCTACCCGGCCAGCCTGCCGCGCGCGAACTCGCAGGTCTTCTCGAAGCGTTCGACGGCTTCGCGGGCCTCGTCGAGGGTCATGTTCAGGGGCGGGAGGATGCGGACCAGATTGTCGCCGCCGCCGGCGACCAGAAGCCGGGCCTCGTCGCGGGCCCAGCCCATGAATTCGCGGTTGTTGGGGATCAGCTTGACCCCCATCAGCAGGCCCTTGCCGCGCACCTCGACGATGACGTCGGGGAAGCGCTGGGCGACGCCGTGCAGTTGCTGCTTCAGATAGCCGGCGATCTCGTTGACGTTGGCGAGCGTCTCCGGCTTCGAGATCTCGGCGAAGGCGGCGTTGCCGACCGCCATGGCCAGCGGGTTTCCGCCGAAGGTCGAGCCGTGCGCGCCGACGGTCATGCCCTTGGCCGCCTCGGCCGTGGCGAGGCAGGCGCCGATCGGGAAGCCGCCGCCCAGCGCCTTGGCCACGGCCATGATGTCGGGCGTCATGCCGGCCCATTCGTGGGCCCACAGCTTGCCGGTCCGGCCCATGCCGCACTGGACCTCGTCAAAGATGATCAGCACGCCGGTCTCGTCGGCCATCTGACGCATCCAGCGCAGGTCCTCGTCCGGCGTGGCGCGGCAGCCGCCCTCGCCCTGCACGGGTTCCAGAATGACGGCGCAGGTGGTGGGGCTGCGGAAGGCAGCCTCGAGCGCCTCGCGATCTCCCCAGACCAGCTGGTGGAAGCCCTCCATCGGCGGGCCGAAGCCGTTGGTGTAGCTGGGGTTGGCGGCGGCGTTGATGGCGCCGTAGGTGCGGCCGTGGAACGAGCCGTCGAAGCCGTAGATATCGATCCGCTCGGGCTGGCCGTTGGCGGAGTGATACTTCCGCGCCGTCTTCAGGGCGCATTCGACCGCTTCCGTGCCGGAATTGGTGAAGAAGACCACGTCGGCGAACGACTTCTCGCACAGGGCGTCGGCCAGGGTTTCCTGACCGGGAATCTTGAAGATGTTGGAGACGTGCCAGAGCTTCTCAGCCTGGACCTTGACCGCCTCGACGAGGACCGGATGGGCGTGGCCGAGGGCGTTGGTCGAGATGCCCATGACGCAGTCGAGGTATTCGGTCCCGTCCCGACCCCACAGACGCGCGCCCTGCCCGCGATCCACCTCCAGCGGCGCGCGGTTGTAGACACCCATCAGATGTTCGGTTGACACGGAACGGACCTCCAAAAGCGAGACGGCCCCGGCGCGGAGGGCGTCGGGACCGCTGGAAAAAGGGTGAGGCCTTGTCGGACGGGGGACGGGGTTAGTCAACACCGCCCCGGGTCGCCCGATCAGTGCGCGAGTTGGGCATCCAGCCTTTCGATGAGGGCGGCGTAGACCTCGCCCGCGGTCTTCACCGTGGCCGGGTCGATCCGCTCCATGGTGTCGT
>JAAXIW010000073.1:0-4856 GCA_012270135.1 Brevundimonas sp.
ATCCAGGCCTGCTCGATCTCGAGCGGCAGCAGGTCGGGGTCGGGGAAGTAGCGATAGTCGTGCGCCTCTTCCTTGGAGCGCATCGAGCGGGTCTCGCCCTTCACCGGGTCGAACAGGCGGGTTTCCTGGGTGATGGAGCCGCCGTCCTCAAGGATCTCGATCTGGCGGCGAGCCTCGTACTGGATCGCCTGAGAAATGAAGCGGAAGCTGTTGACGTTCTTGATCTCGCAGCGCGTGCCCAGATGGCTGAAGTCGCCCGTCGCCTTGAAGGCGTCATAGCCCCCGGCGCGACACACCGAGACGTTGACGTCGGCGCGCAGATTGCCCTTCTCCATGTCGCCGTCGCAGGTGCCCAGATAGATCAGAATGGTGCGGATCTTCTTGACGTAGGCGACCGCCTCTTCGGGGGTGCGCAGGTCAGGGCGCGAGACGATCTCCATCAGGGCCGTACCCGACCGGTTCAGGTCGACATAGCTCTCGGTCGGCGACAGGTCGTGGATCAGCTTGCCGGCATCCTGCTCCAGGTGCAGGCGCTCGATGCCGACGTTGAAGAAGGTGCCGTCCTCGGCCTCGACCTCGACGACGCCCTCACCGACGATCGGGTGATACAGCTGGCTGATCTGATAGCCGGTCGGCAGGTCGGGGTAGAAATAGTTCTTGCGGTCGAACTGGCTGCGCCTGTTGATCCGCGCATTGAGGCCGAGGCCGGTGCGGACGGCCTGTTCGACGCAGAATTTGTTCAGTACGGGCAGCATGCCGGGGAAGCCGGCGTCGACCAGCGACACCTGCTCGTTCGGCCCCGCGCCGAAGCCGACGGCGGCGCCGGAGAACAGCTTGGCCTTCGAGGCGACCTGGGCGTGGATTTCCAGCCCCATGACGATTTCCCAGGCCCCGGTGCGGCCCTGGATGAGTTTGGAGGGGGTGGTGGTGGTGTCGGTCATGTCGCTGTCTTTACCCCTCTCCCATCGGGAGAGGGTTTTTGATGGTTTGATCGCCGGAGAACGTACCAGCCGCCTCCAATGCAGCCGAGCGTGAAGACGGCCCACGCGATGAGCGGAGCGGGATCCGGGCTGAAGCCGACCGAGTACATCTGGAAAGCCCAGATCAGCAGAACCACCGGCGCGACGAGAAGCAGGACGCCCAACGTCAGCAGCACGTAGCCGAGCGCCCTCACCACCACTTCTCCGGCCGGGCCGTGAAGCCGGCGCTCTGTTCCAGCACATCCGCGACCTGGAACACCGTCGCCTCGTCCAGCGCCTTGCCGATGACCTGGAGGCCGAGCGGGAGGCCGCCGCTGTCGAGGCCGGCGGGGACGGAGATGCCCGGCAGGCCGGCGAGGTTGGCGGTGACGGTGAAGATGTCGTTCAGGTACATCTGCAGCGGGTCTATCTGTTTGTCGCCGAGGGCGAAGGCGGCCGAGGGGGTGGACGGCGTCAGGATGGCGTCGACCTTGTCCCAGACGGCGTCGAAATCCATGGCGATGCGGCGGCGGACCTTGAGGGCGCGGACGTAGTAGGCGTCGTAGAATCCGGCCGAGAGGACATAGGCCCCGATGGTCAGGCGGCGCTGGACTTCCTTGCCGAAGCCCTCGGCGCGGCTGGTCTCATAGAGGTCGGTCAGGCTGGCGGCCTTGTCGGCGCGGTGGCCGAAGCGCATGCCGTCGTAGCGGGCCAGGTTGGACGAGGCCTCGGCCGGGGCGATGATGTAATAGGCCGGCAGGGCGTACTTCGTGTGCGGCAGGCTGATGTCGACGATCTCGGCGCCGGCGTCGCGAAGCCAGGCCTTGCCCTTTTCCCACAGCTCCATCTGCTCGGCGGGCATGCCGTCGACGACGTATTCCCTGGGGATGCCGATGCGCAGACCCTTGGCGCCCTTGCCGAGGCTGGCGGTCCAGTCGGGCGTCTCGACGTCGAGGCTGGTCGAGTCCTTCGGGTCGAAGGAGCACATCGAGCGCAGCAGGATGGCGGCGTCCTCGACAGTCTTCGCGATCGGGCCGGCCTGGTCCAGCGAGCTGGCGAAGGCGACCATGCCGAAGCGGCTGGCGCGGCCGTAGGTGGGCTTGACCCCGACCGTGCCGGTGAAGGCGGCGGGCTGGCGGATCGAACCGCCGGTGTCCGAGGCGGTGGCGGCCAGGCAGAGGTCGCCGGCTACGGCCGAGGCCGAGCCGCCGGAGCTGCCGCCCGGCGTCAGGTCGGCGTTGGAGGCGCTGGACTTCCACGGGTTTACCACCGGGCCGAAGGCCGAGGTCTCGTTGGACGAGCCCATGGCGAACTCGTCCATGTTGAGCTTGCCGAGCATGACCGCGCCGTCGCGCCACAGGTTGGCGGTGACGGTGGACTCATAGGGCGGCACGAAGCCGCGCAGCATGTTGGAGCCGGCGGTGGTCTGGACGCCGTCGGTGCAGAACAGGTCCTTGATCCCCAGCGGCGCGCCTTCGAGAGGGCCGCCCTCCCCTTTCGCCAGCCGGGCGTCGGAGGCGCGGGCCATCTCCAGCGCCTTGTCCGTGGTCTGGACGACATAGGCGTTGAGGCGCGGATTGGCGGCGTCGATATTGGCGACGAAGGCTTTGGTGATTTCCTCGGAGGAGAAGTCGCGGGCCTTGAGGCCATCGAGCGCGGCCTTCAGGGTCAGTCTGGTGAGGTCGGACATTCTATTCGACCACCTTGGGCACGACGAAGAAGCCGTCGGCGGACTTCGGGGCGTTGGACAGGACGTCGGCGACCTTGTTCCCGTCGGTCACGGCGTCGTCGCGCAGGCGCAGAGGCTGATGGACGTTGGAGGTCATCGGCTCGACGCCCTCGACGTCGACCTCGTTGAGCTGTTCGATCCAGGCGAGGATGCCGTTCAGCTCGGCGGCGAGCGGCTCGAGCCGATCCTCCGGGGTCTTGATGCGGGCGAGGTGCGCCACGCGGCGCACGGTCGCGGCGTCGATGGCCATGCGGCCCTCCATAGCGAAACCAGAACGGGCGGGATTAGCGGCCCCGCCCCGCTTTCACAAGGATTTCGGCCGGCGCGAGAGCGCTATTGCGCCGGGGAGACCGTGACCTCAGCGGGGGGCGAGCCGTCGGCGGCGATGGGCCAGCCGACGATGACCCGGCGGGTCTCGCCGCCGATCCGGCCGGAGGCCTCGTCGAGGACGCTCTCCTCGAGCTCCAGATCGACCCGTCCGGCCTGCCGGGACAGGATGCGGTAGTCGAGCACGTCGGCGATGCGGAACACCCGCCAGCCCTCGGCCGGGCTCTCGAAGAAGGCGATGTGGACATAGAGGCCGTTCATCGCCGGATCGCCGCCGGCCGTGCCGAACAGCTTGGCCGCGAGGGGCCCCTGACCCGCCAGTTCGTCGAGGCGGACCACGGCGGCGGCGTGCTGCAGGGCGTCTCCGGTTTCGGGCTGGAGTGAAACGGCGGGGCCGGCGGCGGCGAGCGGGGCCGCGGCGGCGGCCGGCGCGGGCTGCTCGGCCGGCGGGACGACCTCCTTGCGGGTCTCAACGCCGGAGTCGCAGGCGGCGAGCCCGATCAGGGCGGTGAGGAACAGCAGCGGCTTCATCGGACGACCCTCCTCGTCTAACGCAGACGAAGCTTTGCACTTTGACACGGGCTCGCGCCAGTCCTACCGGCAGTCCGTGACCGTCATGACGCTGGAAGACCTCGCCGCCTCGACGCCGCCCGGCACGCCCTGGCTGGGGCTGGACCTCGGCGAGAAGACCATCGGCGTGGCGGCGTCGGACGCGACGCGGATGATCGCCAGCCCGCTGGTGCTGATCCGCAAGGCGAAATTCACCCAGGACGCCGAGGCGGTGCTGAAGCTGATGGACGGCCGCAAGGCGTCCGGGCTGGTCATCGGTCTACCGCTGAACATGGACGGGACGGAAGGGCCGCGGGCGCAGTCCTGCCGGGCCTTCGCCCGCAACCTGCAGCGGCTGCGAACCGTGCCGGTGGCGTTCCAGGACGAGCGGCTGTCGACCAGCGCGGTCGAGCGGTTCCTGATCGAGGACCTCGACCTGAACCGCAAACGGCGGGCCAATGTGGTCGACCGGACGGCGGCCGCCTGGATCCTGCAGGGGGCGCTTGACCGGCTCAGGGACGCCGCCGCCCGATGAACGGACTGCTGGCCGGGATCGTGCCGGTGTTCGCCATGATCGCTCTGGGCTGGGGGCTGAAGGTGCGCGGCCTGCTGGCCGACGACGGCTGGCGGGCGGTCGAGCGGCTGACCTATTTCATCTTCTATCCGGCCTTTCTGGTTCCGGCGGTCTGGGGCGCGGACTTCAGCGCCGGCACGGCCGGGCCGGTGGCGCTGAGCACCATCGGCGTGTCGTTCGCGGTGGCGGGGCTGGCGCTGATGGCCAAGCCGGCCCTGCCGGTCAGCGATCCGGGCTTCACCAGCGTATTCCAGGGGGTGATCCGCTGGAACGGCTTCGTCTTCCTGCCGGTGGCGGGCGCGGTATTCGGATCCGAGGGGCTGGGTACGGCCGCGGTGGCGTTCGGGGTGCTGGCCCCGGCGCTGAACGTGATCTGCGTGCTGGCGCTGGCCAAGTGGGGGGCCGGCCAAGGCGGCGGCTGGCGGCTGGCGCTGCGCTCGCTGGGCCGCAATCCGATCATCTGGGCCTGCGGCGTCGGGGCGGCGCTGAACCTGACCGGACTGGAGCCGCATCCGTTGATGCAGGGCGTGTTCGAGCTGATGGGGCCCGGCGCCATCGCCCTGGGGCTGATCACGGCGGGCGCGGGGCTGAGCTTCCGCTACGCCGCCGCCCGGCCGGTGCTGATCCTGACCATCTCGGCGATCACGCTGCGCGCCTCGAACAGGGCTTCTTCAAGGCCGCTGAAAAGCTGAGTCTGCCCAGGGTCAAAGGCGTGACT
>JAAXIW010000073.1:4866-5593 GCA_012270135.1 Brevundimonas sp.
CGGATCCTGCCGATCTCGGCGATCAAGCTGCGGGTTCTGCCGGTGACGATGTAGTTCGTCTGCGGCTGGCTGGGCGGCGACCGGACGGCGCAGGGCGTGGCCTTGCTGGCGGGGGCGGCGCCGGGCGCTGCGGCCTCCTACGTGCTGGCGCGGCAGATGGGCGGGGACGCGCCGCTGATGGCCGGGGTGGTGGCGTTCACCACAGTGGCGAGCGCCGCGACCATACCGATCCTGCTGGCGGCCTTCCGTTTCCTGTGACTCCACCGTATAGCCGGGTCTCGATGACCCAGCCCGCCGCCGTCACCGACCTGATTCACGAGCGGCTGGCGCCGTTCCCCCGCGACCATTTCCTGTCCGCCGGCGATCTGAACGCCGCGACCGTGCCGCCGTTGCTGGACCTGGCCGACGCCTTCGTCGACTTCAACCGGCAGAGCGCCAAGTCGCTGGACCTGATGCGCGGCCGCACGGTGATGAATCTGTTCTTCGAGAATTCGACGCGGACCAGCGCTTCGTTCGAGATCGCGGCCAAGCGGCTGGGCGCCGATGTGACGGCGCTGAGCCCGCGCACCTCGTCGACGGCCAAGGGCGAGACCCTGATCGACACGGCGGCGACCCTGAACGCGATGAAGCCCGATGTGCTGGTGGTGCGGCACGGCGCATCCGGGGCGCCGGCCCTGCTGTCGCAGCAGGTCGGCTGCGCGGTGGGCAGCGCCGGCGACTGGAGGCC